>CAMWXF010000163.1 GCA_947178115.1 uncultured Lachnospiraceae bacterium | reverse complement strand
GTCTGGAACGCTCTTCATTTATAACAATATCCTGATTGACCTTTTCAAGAATCACGCAGGTGACTATGGTTCCTCCGATAAAAATACAGATATCCACTACCGGACTGAAAGATGTCTGTGGCAGCATATAAGGCGTATTGGGCGTAAAGTAAAAATAATTTGCTATGTACAGCAGGATCACCAGCACCGCCTGCAGCAGTGTCATAAAAATATCTCTGTAAAGGGGCGTCAGCATCATAGGAAGAAGCAGCATTGCCGGAAGCATACCGACGCTGGTATGTACGCATACGGTAGCCCCCGCAAATATGCTGATCAACAGAATCGTATAAACGGAAACAATCCGCCGGCTGTAGAATTTGAAAACCCGCTTAAATATCAGTTGAAAAAGAACAAGCGCTAGAAGCTCAATCCCGCTCGGTTTCACAATAAACAGATAAAAGTAATACCCTTTGCTACATTCGGGTGTCGGCTGGTAAAAAATAAATAAAAGCAGCTCTACAAACAAAGTCAGCATCCAGATTTTCCAAAACAACGAAAAAATAGCGTGATTCCAGTCCTTCCACTGTTTCTCATTCAAAGTTTGATTACTCTTAGCATTTTTCAGAAGAGCCATGTTCATCCTCCTTAGTGACTATAGGAAGATTATAGCATAAAATTTTAAAAAAACATACTCGGAACTTCCGTTCTGTTTATTTTGTCTTCTGTCCCTCTAACTCATGGTAAATATCAAAGCAGTCAAATGTTGCAAAATAATCTTTCGGTGTCTCCGCCCGTCTGATCAACTGCACATCACCGTTTTCCTTTAATAGCAATTCAGCCGATTTGAGTTTGCCGTTATAATTATACCCCATCGCATACCCGTGGGCACCGGTATCATGAATCACCAGATAATCCCCTGTATCGATTTCCGGCAGCATTCTGTCAATGGCAAATTTATCGTTATTCTCACACAAAGAACCCGTCACATCATACTTATGGTCGCACGCCTCTTCCTCCTTACCGAGTACGGTAATATGGTGATATGCACCGTACATCGCAGGCCGCATCAGATTAACTGCACAGGCATCCACGCCTATGTATTCCTTATGGGTATGTTTCTCATGAATCGCCTGTGTCACCAATGCACCGTAAGGCCCCATCATGAAACGACCCATTTCCGTATAAATTGCCACGCTATCCATACCGTTCGATACAAGTACTTCCTCATACACCCGACGCACTCCCTCGCCGATCACGCGGATATCATTCCCCGTCTGATCCGGTGTATAAGGGATCCCCACACCACCGGAGAGATTGATAAACTCCAGCTCCACGCCGACCTCATCCCTGATCTTTACTGCCACCTCGAAGAGTTGCCTGGCCAGTTCAGGATAATATTCATTGGTCACCGTATTGCTGGCGAGAAATGCATGGAGCCCGAAATGCTTCACGCCTTTTTCTTTCAGAATCCGATATCCCTCAAACAACTGCTCCGTGGTGAAGCCATATTTGGCATCCCCGGGATTGTCCATAATTCCGTTACTCATCTGGAACACCCCGCCCGGATTATATCGACAGCTCATCGTCTCCGGAAGTTTTCCCAGAATTTTCTCCACAAACTCAATATGCGTAATGTCATCTAAGTTGATAATGCCACCCACTTTAGCGCAGTATGCATACTCTTCCGCCGGGGTATCATTCGATGAAAACATGATATCATGTCCGTTAATTCCCAGTGCGTTGCTCATCATCAGCTCCGTCATCGATGAACAGTCACAGCCCGCACCGTACTCATGCAGAATTTGAATCAGAAACGGATTGGGACATGCCTTCACCGCAAAATATTCCTTAAATCCTTTATTCCAGGCAAAGGCTTCCTTCACTGCCTCCGCATTTTCTCTGATTCCTTTTTCATCGTAGATATGAAAAGGTGTCGGATAAGTTTTTACGATCTCTTCTACCTGTTCCTTTGTCACAAACGGTACTTTTTTCATTTTTAGAACACGACTCCTCTCTTTTGCTTTTCACTTTGCTGCTCTTGCGCTTCAGCTTTTCTGTTTTAGTATGTCTGATATATCTTAACACTGTGATATATAATCCGTAAATATGATTGTGCGCATATCAGTAAGCAATATTTTTCATAAAAAAAGTAAATTCCTGCGGAATTAACTTTGCGAGATTCGCTTCGCGAACTCGAAATACACCAAGGGATTTCAAACAAAATTAAATGCCTGCCTCACATTATATGAAACAGGCATCAGGCACTAAAGCGCTTAAATCCTTCCGGAAAAAATTTTAAATATTCTCAATCTGCCAGTCAATAGGCTCTACACCGTTTTCCTTCAGAAAATCATTGCACTGACTGAAATGCCTGCACCCGAAAAATCCACGGTAAGCCGACAATGGACTCGGATGGGGAGCCTTCAGGATCAAATGCTTCGGATTCGTCAGCATCGGAATCTTACTCTGCGCCGGACGCCCCCACAACAGATATACGATCGGACGATCCTGTGCATTCACTGCCTCAATCACGGCATCCGTAAACTGCTCCCATCCTTTGCCCTGATGGGAATTGGCCTGATGCGCACGCACCGTAAGAACCGTATTAAGCAAAAGCACTCCCTGATCTGCCCACTTCTTCAGATAACCGTTGTTAGGAACATAACAACCAAGATCTTCATGGAGCTCCTGATAGATATTCTGTAAAGACGGCGGTATCTCCTTCTGATCCTGCGGCACAGAAAAACTCATGCCATGTGCCTGATGCTCATTGTGATAAGGATCCTGGCCTAACAGAAGCACCTTCACTTCCTGTAACGGCGTAAAATGAAATGCACTGAAAATCTCATCCGCCGGCGGATAGATCACTTTTTTACTGTATTCTTCCTTTACGAAAGTATAAAGTTCCCTGTAGTACGCCTTGTGAAATTCCCCGTCCAGCGCTGCCGCCCAGTCATTACTCAGCATTGCCATAATCCGTATCTCCCGCCTATATTTTTTCGTAACTGATCAGAGCACTGTTCTTCACAGTTACACTCTATCTATTATTCTGTCAATATATCTGCCTGTGTTCCTTGCAAAACAACAGCTTCGCAAGATTGTTTTTGAGATTATCATGTCGTGAAATCACAACCTTACGGAAATTCCCTTCTCCCTTAAATATTGCTTCAAATCCCGAATCTCCATCTCTTTAAAATGGAACAGAGAAGCTGCCAGAGCGGCATCCGCCTTACCCACTGCAAATGCCTCGTAGAAATGCTCCATTGTGCCCGCACCGCCGGAAGCAATGACCGGAATTGACACATTTTCCGCAATGACCTTTGTCAGCTCCAAATCATATCCCTCTTTTGTCCCGTCACCGTCCATGCTGGTTAACAGGATCTCTCCCGCACCCAGACTATCGGCTTTCATCGCCCACTCTACGGCATCGATCCCCATATCTATGCGTCCGCCGTTCTTATAAATATTCCATCCGCTTCCGTCCGGACGGCGTTTTGCATCGATCGCAACCACAACACACTGACTGCCGAACTTATCCGCCGCCTCAGAAATCAACTGCGGATTCATGATTGCCGCCGAGTTAACGGATACTTTATCCGCTCCCTCTCTTAAGATTGCCCTGAAATCCTCAACAGTACGGATTCCTCCGCCTACGGTAAAAGGAATAAACACCCGTTCCGCAACCTTGCGTACCATCTCCACCGCCGTAGCCCGCGCGTCGGAAGATGCCGTAATATCCAGAAACACGAGTTCATCCGCGCCCGATCTGTCATAGGCAGCACCGACCTCCGCCGGATCCCCTGCATCCTTAAAATTTATGAAATTAACGCCTTTAACCACCCTGCCGTTCTTCACATCCAGGCAGGGAATTATTCTCTTTGTATGCATCTGTGTTTACCTTATTCCATTCCCTTTATTTGGAAATATTGAGGAAGTTTTTCAGTATCGTCATACCTACATCCGAACTTTTCTCCGGATGAAACTGGCAGGCAAACACATTGTCCTCCTCTACGGAAGCATGTATATGCGCTGCATACTCTGTCGTCGCAGTAACAATCTGCGCCTCTTCCGCCTGCAGATAATAGGAATGGACGAAATATACATAAGCTTCCTCCGAAATTCCCTCAAACAATCTGCCTTTATTGGGATACTTGAGTGAATTCCAGCCAATATGCGGTATCTTAAGTCCCTGCGTTTCGGGAAGTCTGACGATCTTCCCCCGCAGAATTCCAAGTCCGTCTACTTCTTCACTCTCCTCGCTGCTCTCAAACAGTAACTGCAGTCCGAGACAGATTCCGAGAAAAGGTGTCCCTCTGTCTACAACCTCCCGGATCACATCAGCCAGATGATACTGATGTATTTTATTCATGGCATCACCAAAGGCACCGACTCCCGGCAAAATAACATGATCCGCGGACACAATCTCTTCCGGCTCTCTTGTTATTCTGACGCTCTCCCCCAATGCCAGCATTGCTTTCTCAACACTTTTGATGTTTCCGGCATCGTAATCAATTATTGCAACCATTCTATGTCCAGCTCCTGTTTCTACCGCGCTCTCACAACTTGTATACTGTGTTACAGGATCTCATTGCTTTCTGCTTCTTCTGTTTCATCCGTATTTTGCAGTCTGTCAATGATCTCTTCCTCCTCCGGAAGTACATCCTGTTTCACTTCCGGCATATCGCCATCACCATCACCAAATGTATCTCCATAGATGACCGCTCGTAATCTCTGAGAATATGTTACATTATCACCCGATCCCAGAATATCCAACGCCTCTGCCTCCGACAATCCATACTGGTTCGACAACGCATCAAGAATCTGACCATATATTTCATCCAGTTCACTGCTCACACGATACAGCTCGGCATCATCCCACAGATTGTGATAACGATTCACGCCTTCCAGTAAAGCATTCAATGCCTCAAGCGGCATATCCATCTTAATATAATTCTCGTAGGAATTAAGTTTACGTTTTACCTGTAAGATTACACTGCTCTTCTGAAGCAGTACCTCGTCTTCCTCATTCAGCTCGCGGCCGTACAACTGCTCATATACCTGTTCATACTGGGCATGATCAAATGCTACACGTGCTTCCTGTTTCTCCATCTGTTCCGGCAGTAACATAGTAACTACAACAATACAAGCCGCTAATGTCGCGCAG
>CAMWXF010000162.1 GCA_947178115.1 uncultured Lachnospiraceae bacterium | reverse complement strand
CTGGGCTGATCCACCGTAAAAATCAATTCCACCAGAGCGTACTCTGCCCCGGTGCGGATCATATCCTTATCTGCCTTCGCGCCCAACGCCAGATTGATGGAACCTATGATAATGGACTTACCGGCTCCCGTCTCTCCGGTCAGAATATTGAGCCCGTCACCAAAAGTAACCTCCGCCTCGTCTATTAACGCCAGATTTTTCACATGTAAACTTTGTAGCATCTTTTCACCTCATGAGTGCTCTAGCATTCTCTCAATCTTATCCATAACAGCGGCCGCCGTCGCCTCATTGCGCATTGCCATCATGATCGTATTATCTCCCGCGATGCACCCTACTACTTCTTCTATTTTCAATGCATCCACCGCCGCAGCCACAGCCATCGCCATGCCGGGCACCGTCTTGATCACCAGCAGGTTCTGCGCCAGATCCATGGACACATATCCTTCCCGCAGCACTCTGATATACTTATCCCCCAGATGCGACTCCTCCTGTGTAAAAGCCACATACTTCTGCCGGCCCTTACCCACCGGAATCTTGGACAGTTTCAGTTCCCTGATATCCCGTGATACCGTTGCCTGCGTGACCTGGTAACCTGCCTCACACAATCTGTCCGCCAGCTCCTCCTGCGTATCTATCTCATACTGGCTGACCAGTTCGTTGATTTTTTCGTGTCTTCGCTTCTTGATCGTCTGCTTCATAATCCCCTATCATCCATCTATTATTCGCTCATTTTTTTATGCAGTACCGCGAGAAAACTCTCCGTATTCAGTTTCAGAATTCCCGTGGTCTTAGATGCCTTACGAATCATAATGCTGTCTCCGGTCTGCATGATAATCTTATGGCTGCCGTCAAAGTTGGCCTCCACCGTCTGCATGCTCCCGTCTTTCCCCTGTGAGACCTCTATCCTGATCTCATCCTCAGAGGCCAGCACAATGCTTCTCGTATTTAATGTATGCGGACAAATCGGTGTCAGGAGCAGCAGACTTGCCGCCGGTTCCACGATGGGTCCGCCCGCCGACATATTGTAGCCGGTAGACCCTGTCGGAGTCGCCACAATCATGCCGTCCGCACTGTAACTGTTTAGGAACTGTCCGTTGACATAGATATCGAAGGTCAGAATCTGCAAAGAACCACACCTGGAAATCACGATATCATTGAGGGCATAATTCTCTTCCGTCTGCTCTCCGGTCTCCACAAGTCCTTCCAGCATCATCCGCTCTTCCCGCGTATAGTCATCTGTAAGCAGTCTGCTAAGCGCCTGCTCTATATTCCCGATCTCCACTTCCGCCAAATATCCCAAAGTGCCGAGATTTACGCCCAGCAACGGTATGTCGCTATCCATGATATTCCGCGCCGCTCTTAATACAGTGCCGTCACCGCCCAGTACAAGAACGCATTCCGCTCCATCATTCCTGCTGCCATCTGCCGCCCCTGAATTTACCGCCCGCGGCTCATGAATCGCCGTCCTGATTGCCTCGGCAGTATTATCCACACAGGTGACGAGACCGCCTCTCGCTTCCAGATAAGCGGTGATCCGCTCCGTGTATTGACCCTGCGGATCTTTCACCTCGTTTGTGATCAGATAAAAGTGCTTCATCTCTTATTTCGCCTCATCCAGCGCACCATGCGCCTCTTCCACAACACACGCAATCAACTTCTCCATATCTTCCCTGCGCGATCTGCCGGCTTCGGATTGAATCAGACTGCCCAGCGCCTGCTCCGCATCCGCTTCCGTCATTGCCAAAACATCTTCCGAGATGTCCGCTCTTTTTTCCAGCCAGACCAGATACTCGATATTGCCCTCCGGCCCCTTAATCGGAGAATAGGTCAGTCCTCTCACCTCAAATCCGATCAGATCGGCAAAATCCACCACTTTATGCACCACTTCTCTATGCACCTGCGGTTCTCTTACAACACCCTTTTTACCGACCTTATCCTTACCCGCTTCAAACTGCGGCTTGATCAGGCACACCATATGCCCCTGCGTGCGCAGCAGATTTCTCGCCGGAATCAAAATCTTTGTCAATGAAATAAAAGAGACATCCACCGAACCAAAATCAATCTGTTCTGTGATATCTTCCGGCGTCACATACCGAAAGTTCGTCTTCTCCATACAAACCACACGTTCGTCACTTCGAAGTTTCCATGCAAGCTGCCCGTGTCCCACATCGACCGCATACACCTTATCCGCACCGTTTTGCAGCATGCAGTCCGTAAAACCTCCTGTGGAAGCGCCGATATCCATACAGACTGCACCCGCAAGCGTGATCTGGAACTCACTCATGGCTTTCTCCAGCTTCAAACCGCCACGGCTCACATATTTTAACGTACTTCCCTTCACCTCTATTTGAATTGTACTCTCGTCAAAAGTCGTTCCTGCCTTATCTTCTCTCTGCCCGTTTACAAAGACATTTCCCGTCATGAGAATCGCCTTGGCCTTCTCTCTGGACGGTGCGAAGCCCTGTTTCACCAGAATGACATCCAGTCTCTCTTTCATATATTTCCCATCCGCCGGTCATTACTGCGACAATAATGCAGCACGTTTATGTAACATATGTTATTTATCATTTGCCGCCATGGATACATATGCCGTCATTATCTTCTTCACGATGGAATCCGCATCGATGCCGATCTCCCGTTTCAGCAGTTCCACATTGCCGTGTTCTACATACTCGTCCGGAATCGCTATGTTCAGCACACGAACCGGCGCATTGATTTCATCCACATAGGCTCTGACCTTCTCGCCATAGCCGCCGCTTAAGACATTCTCCTCCATGGTCACGATCAGCTTATGCTCCCTGCATGCCTCCCTGACTGCCTGCTCGTCAATGGGCTTTACGAATCTGGCATTGGTCAAGGAACAGGAATATCCTCTTTCCTTAAGCTGCTCCCGTACCGTAAGCGCCACCTTCACCATACTGCCTACCGCAAATAGAATGATATCCTCTTCCTCATAGATCGCTTCACTCTTACCATACTCGATCGGCGCACGGTTATCCTTAAGTCCGTCGAAAGCCTCTCCTCTCGGATAGCGGAGTGCAATCGGCATTCCGGAAGCTACCGCAAACTTCATCATGTCGGAAAGTTCCCATTTATTCTTAGGCGCCATAATGTGCATATTCGGTATGGACGATAGGTACGACAGGTCAAAAATACCCTGATGCGTCTCACCATCACTACCCACCAGCCCGGCCCTGTCTATGGCAAATACTACCGGCAGGTTCTGCAGGCATACGTCATGCAGAATCTGATCATAGGCCCTTTGCAGAAAAGAGGAATAGATCGCAACGATCGGTTTAAGCCCTCCTGCCGCCAGCCCTGCGGCAAAAGTTACCGCATGCTCCTCCGCAATTCCCACGTCAAAGAACCGTTCCGGATACATGTTACGGAAACGCTTCAGTCCGGTGCCGTCCGGCATGGCTGCCGTGATCGCCACCACCTGTTCATCCCGCTGTCCCATTTTACACATGACTGTTGAAAAAATGTCCGTGTAATTCGCTTTGCTCTGCGGCTTACTCGGAATACCCGTCTCGATATCAAAGGGCTCCGCCCCGTGAAATCTGGCAGGATGCCGCTCCGCCGGTGCATATCCCTTACCCTTCTGGGTGATGACATGCAGAAGAACCGCACCTCGTATCTTCTTGGCCTCTTTCAGCATACGCACCATGGCGGATATATTATGCCCGTCCACCGGCCCTAAGTAAGTGATCCCCATATCTTCAAAAAACATGCCCGGCACTACCAGATTCTTGAAACTGCTCTTGACGCGTCTGATCTGGGACACCATTTTATCTCCATATTTTGACTTGCCGTGAAGCGAATTGTATACCCCCTCTTTCAAGTCCAGATACATATCTGCCGTTCTGATGTTATTCAGATATTTGGACACACCGCCCACATTTTCCGATATGGACATGTTATTATCATTCAGCACGATAATGAAATTGGTTTCCAGCCGGGAGGCATTGTTAAGCGCCTCATATGCCATACCGCCGGTCAGGGAACCGTCACCGATCACTGAAACGATCGTGTTCTTCCCGCCCTGAATATCTCTTGCCTTCACCATGCCGAGCCCGGCGGAGATGGAAGTAGAGCTGTGCCCCGTATCAAAACAATCGCAGTCGCTCTCCTTACGTTTCGGAAAACCGCTCATACCGCCGAACTTGCGCAGATTAGCGAATCCGTCCCGCCTGCCCGTCAGAATCTTATGAGTGTAAGACTGATGTCCCACATCCCAGATAATCTTATCCTCCGGCAGATTCAAAAACAAATGCAGCGCCATAGTCAGTTCCACGGCACCGAGATTAGACCCCAAGTGCCCGCCGGTCTCGCTGATAGATGTAATCAGGAATTCTCTGATTTCTTCCGCCAGCACACCGTAATCCGCCTCCGTAAGCTGCTTGATATCATTTGTCTGTTCTATCTTCTCTATAAACATGGTAATCCTCCGTGCTTATTTCTCCCTGTGAATCAACTGCTCTACCAGTTCCTCCAGAAACGGATTATGTCTTGGAAAAGAACGCAGTAATCTGACAGCCTCCTTGGATAATTCTTCCACCTGTTTCGCTGATTCCTCCAGCCCGTGCATGGTAACATAGGTAAGTTTATGGTTTTTCTCATCACTTCCCACCGATTTACCGAGCACTTCCAGACTGCTCGTCACATCCAAAATATCGTCCTGGATCTGGAATGCAATTCCGATATTATATGCACATTTTTCCAGTTTCTCTATGGCCTCCTGCCCGGCTCCAGCCAATGTTGCACCGATCGTCATGGCAGCCTGAATCAGCGCCGCTGTTTTGTGCTCATGGATGTAGAGAAGCATCTCTTCATTTACGTCATCGCCCATTGCTTCTGCTTCCAAATCTGCACACTGCCCGCCGATCATACCGTATATTCCGGCCTTACGACCAAGAATCTGCATGGAATGTGCAATTCTGCGATACTCTTCCATCGACTCTGCGCCCTCAAAGGCTTGTGCTGCCGTCTCGAAAGCATAGTTCAGAAGACCGTCGCCTGCCAGAACCGCCATACCTTCTCCGTAGACTACATGCGTGGTTTTACGCCCTCTTCGGTATTCATCATTATCCATCGCCGGTAGATCGTCATGCACAAGAGAATAGTTGTGTATCATCTCAAGCGCTGCCATAAACAAGGACAATGCCCTTCCCAAGACAGTCTGCCTCGTCAGATCCCCGTCCTGTAATCC
>CAMWXF010000161.1 GCA_947178115.1 uncultured Lachnospiraceae bacterium | reverse complement strand
GTACGAAAGCTTCTAAGACGATCGTGGACCTGATGAGCGATCTGGGGCTTCTCGGGAGGCTGCCGGAGTCCAATCAGATCAGTTTGTTCGATTTTGTGAGTTGAGGACATGAAACAGGCATTACAGAGAAATGTACAAGTTTAAGATAGATAAAGGAGGGAGTCGGTATGAGAAAAATCATTACAATCGGAAGAGAATTCGGCGCGGGCGGCGGCGAGATCGGTAAGCGGGTGGCTAAAGAGCTGGGGATCGAATATTATGACAAGGATATTATCTTCAAGACCGCCATTGCCGGCAGGAACTTAAGTCCGGAACAGGTGCGCAAATGGGACGAGCGTGTGCCGAAGAATTTCGGTTTTGCCCAGAGTCTGTTTGATTTCTATAACAAACCGCTGGAGGAGGAACTCTGGCAGGCACAGTTAGATGCCATTCGCGAGCTGGCGAATAAGGAGAGCTGTGTGATCGTAGGGCGTAACGGCGACTATATTCTGCGGGAGTTCGATCATTGCTTAAGTGTGTTTATCCACGCGGGATTTCAGTGGCGTGTAAAACGTATGACCGCTATGATGGATCAGGTGCCGGCAGATCAGGTAGCAAATGATGTGAAGGCGGTGGATAAGGCGAGGAAGAGGTACTGTGAGTATTATACAAAGTGTGTATACGGTGATGCGCGCAATTTTGATCTGACGCTGAACACGGAGAAACTGGGAATTGATAAGGCGGTAGAACTGATCTTGCAGGCAGCGGAGAATATTTAGCGTAAAAGATATTTCCAAAAGAGGATTGCATTGGTGTATTGTTGTATACAATGTGCTTGACAAGCACATTAAAAATCCATATACTAATGAATGGACATCAAAGACGGTGTAACTTAACATACTTACATCGTCTTTCGTGTTAATGGGCATATGCCACAGAAAGGGAGGATATTATGAAAAAATTATTAGCAATGGCTTTGATCGGCTGCATGGCGCTTAGCATGACAGCATGCGGTTCCGATAACGGATCGGCACAGGCTGACACGAATGGTGCAGCAGATACGGCACAGGACGGGGAAGCAGCAGCTTCGACAAGCGATAAGGTGTGGATCGTTGCCACGGATACCGTGTTCCGTCCGTTTGAGTTCACCAATGAGCAGGGTGAATTTGTAGGAATCGATGTGGATATTCTGGCAGCAATCGCGGAAGATCAGGGATTCCAGTATGAACTGAACAGTCTGGGCTGGGATGCGGCAGTGGCAGCAGTACAGTCCGGTCAGGCGGATGCGATCATTGCGGGAGCAACCATCAAGCAGGAACGTATTGACTCCGGCTGGATCTTCTCCGACGGATATTATAACGCAACACAGACATTTGTTCTTCCTGATGGAAGTGATATCAAAGGGTTTGAGGATCTGGCAGGCAAGAATGTAGCGGTTAAGAATGGTACGGCGGGTATGGACTTTGCCAACAGCCTGAAGGACGAGTATGGTTTTACCACAACCGTGTTTGAGGATTCACCGACCATGTATCAGGACGTTATCTTAGGCAATTCCGCGGCATGTGTGGAAGATACGCCGATTATGGCTGACTCCATCAAGGTTGGCGGTCTTGCGCTTACGATTCCGGACGGCATGGAAAGCGACGGTGCGCCTTACGGCTTTGCAATCATGAATACGGACAATCAGGAGCTGCTTGATATGTTCAATACCGGACTTGCAAACATCAAGGCAAACGGTAAGTACGACGAGATTCTTAAGAAATATTTAGGCGAATAATTGTAACAGGATGATGTGATATATTCCTGCCGGTAGCATATACCGGCAGGAACATGCACTTTCCGGCTGTCTATCGATGATAAGTCAAACGGAAGAAGGAGATACTGCCCTATGATGACGTTAATACAGACATACGGTTCCATGCTGATCAGAGCACTCGGACAGACGATTCTGCTGACCGGGCTTTCTTTAATATTTGCGATGATAATAGGCATGATCTTCGGATTGATGAATGTGGGACACAACAGGGTGCTTAACCTGATCGGCACGATCTATGTGGATGCGGTGCGGGGTGTACCGTTAATCGTATTGGCGTATTTTATTTATTTCGGTATTCCTGCGGGGATTCAGAGTATCGGCATTACAGGGTTTCGAATGAATGCTTTGCAGGCGGGTACGATTGCACTGTCCATGAACTGCGGTGCCTATATGGCGGAGATCATTCGCGCGGGTATCCAGAGCGTGGACAGGGGACAGATGGAGGCCGGCAGAAGCTTAGGATTGTCCTACAGTGCGGGTATGGCGTTGATCGTAGTGCCGCAGGCGATTCGTACGATGATCCCTTCTATTATTAATCAGTTTATCATTACACTCAAAGACAGCTCGATCCTGTCTGTTATCGGTTTCCCGGAGCTTGTCAATGTGGGCAAGACGATTATGGGTAATACGATGAAGTGTCTGGAGACATGGGCAATCGTCGGTATCATGTATATGGTGGTGATCATTACGCTCAGTAAGGTTTCCAAGAAGATAGAGAGGAGGGTGAACCGTGGCAGATAACAGAATTTCTGGTGGAGATAACTCCCCGCAGAATAAGATTCAGGTCAGAAATCTGAAAAAGAATTTCGGTTCGCTGGAAGTGCTTAAGGATATTAGTCTGGATGTGGCAGAGGGAGAGGTCGTCGTGCTGATCGGACCTTCCGGCAGCGGTAAATCCACGCTCCTGCGCTGTCTGAACCAGTTGGAAAAGGTAACCTCCGGACAGATCATCATAGACGGGCAGGACGTGACGGATAAGCACACTGATATCAATAAAGTGCGCGAGAATATCGGCATGGTGTTCCAGCACTTTAATCTGTTCAACCATCTGAATGTTATGAAGAATATGACGCTTGCGCCAGTGCATTTAAAGACGCTGTCTAAGGAAGAGGCGAAAGTCAAGGCGCAGCAGCTCTTAGAGCGCGTCGGTTTAGGGGATCGTGCGGAGGCGTATCCGAGCCAGCTCTCCGGAGGACAGAAGCAGCGTGTGGCGATCGCGAGAGCGCTTGAGATGAATCCTGATATCATGCTTTTTGACGAGCCTACCAGCGCACTCGACCCGGAGATGGTGGGCGAAGTGCTGGCGGTTATGAAGGAGCTTGCGAGAGAAGGCATGACCATGGTGGTCGTGACGCACGAGATCGGTTTCGCCCGCGAGGTGGCAAGCCGTGTCATTTTCATGGAAGGCGGTTATATTGTGGAAGAAGGTACGCCTGATGAGGTGTTAAATCATCCGAAAGAGGCGCGTACAATCGATTTCCTGAGTAAGGTACTGTAATCCGTACGGAAGAAAAATCCGGTTGGAAGTATCGGCTTGGACAAAGCTGAGAAAAATTTCACAAGAAAATAAAAAAAGTACTTGCAATCTCTTCGGAAATATAATAGAATAAGCAAGTGTCAAACAGATGGCTCGTTGGTCAAGCGGTTAAGACGCCGCCCTCTCACGGCGGAAACAGGGGTTCGATTCCCCTACGAGCTGTTGACTGTGAATAACAGCCCAACCCGATGAAATGCTGGAAACCTTGAATGTGTGAGGTTTGTGGCATTTTTTATTTTGTCTGATATGAATTTATCCTGGCATGAAAAATTTGAGGGAACCTTTGAGGGAACAACATAGGAGTTAAGGATACAAAGAAAGGAGAAGTTCTGTACATCGTGATAATTACATATTTTGTTAGGACACCTAAATAAGTCCTCTATCAGTTGTAGTAATATGATTGCTAGAGGGCTTATTTATGTGGTTTAACAATAAATCACAGAAATATCCACAAACAATCTTAAAACGTCTGTATGAGCCTCACAGAGCGTCACAGGGGTATCTAAATGTAACTTGCAAACATATTCATAACCAAAATCCACGGCAACTTAAAACAGCAATTTCATTGCGATAACAAATAGCAAACCATAAGGAGGAATGAAAATATTGTACGGACATGTAACAAGATATTTCCATGACAGAAAGTTTGGGTTTATCAGAGGTGAAGATGGTAACACATACTTTATCCATTATTCAAAACTGAACGGGGAATATATAGACTCTGGTTATTATGTATTCTTCAAACCATTCCAGAATGACAGGAGTGATTACAATGCAAGAAATGTTGTAGTGATCGAAGCACCGGAAAGGAAGCGCAAGCATGGCAATACACGTAAGTAATATGAAAGAACTTAACAAGGCATTACAGCCGGTAATGATGGGCATGGTCAACAAAAAGGCAGACAGAGTTTACGAAACGTTAAATTATTTCTTGGAAGACTACTACAAAGAGTATGATCCGTCAAGTTATCAGAGGACAAAAGATTTTCTCTATTCAGCAGTGAAAGTGGATGCACACCCATACAAAGGCGGTGTAAGGGCATGTGTATATATTGATTATGATTCTCTGAACAGCTATAGAGGCGTAACAGGTTATCAGGTGGCAAAGTGGGCTGATGAAGGCTTACATGGTGGCATGGAAGTAGATCATAAACCTCATGTATGGCAGGACACTATTGATAATACAGTCAATAATGGCGAGCTTTTAAAGTTGGCTGTGGAATATCTGAAAAGTCATGGAATATCAGTAAGAGCAGCATAAGAAGGGAGAAGTATTATGGCAGTATTGAAGAAAGAATTTATAAGCAGGATGGCAGAAAAAGGCGGTATTACAAAGAAAGCAGCAAAACAGGGAGTTGAATTGTTTATTGAAACTCTTATGGATTGTATGAGCGAAGATGAAAAGGTAATGATAAAGGGATTTGGCAGATTTGAAATGAAGATTTATAAAGAGAGAATTTGCAGCAGCAACAGTCCTATTGGTGGGGGAAATTGTATCGTACCAGAGCATAAGAAAATGAGGTTTTATGCAAGTGAACTGATTGGTGACAGGATTGAGGAAATGCGAAGGGAAGAGTAATTACATATGGAATTCAAAGAATTAGTATGGAAAGATATTACATCAGATGGTGTGGTTGTATGTAGCCATTGTGAAATCAATTTGTGCGGATGGATAAAGATAGAATTTCGTGTTAATCATGAACCGAAAGAAAACAAATATCTTCTGTACATTTTTGGTAAAGGAAGTCTCAGGAGATTACAACCAGAGAAATATGATTCTGTAGAGTTAGCGAAGAATATGGCGTATAGGACATACAATAATGAGATGGCAAGGATAAAGAAAGCGATTGATTATTTGGTAGCGGATGATTGTTATTAGAGGACTGCTGCCAACAATATTATAGGT
>CAMWXF010000160.1 GCA_947178115.1 uncultured Lachnospiraceae bacterium | reverse complement strand
AGGCTCCCTCGGCGCTTTCGTGGAATATTCCATGAATATCGTATGGCCGATGGAGATGCTGGGCTGGTTGACTAACAGTTTCTCCGCGGCGGTGGCTTCCAATAAGAAAATCAAGAAGATCTATGAGGAGAAACCAAGTGTTGTGGAATCGACTAATCCGGTCAAACTAGAAAAAGTGGCTGGGAAAGTCTGCTTTGACCACGTATCGTTCCATAAAGCAGATCAGTATGAGATTCTGCATGACATATCCTTTACGGTGGAGGCGGGCAGGACGCTGGGGATCATGGGAGCTACCGGTGCCGGGAAGACTTCCATCGTACAGCTTCTGCAGCGCATGTATGATGCCACGGACGGAGCCGTCTATCTGGATGATGTGAATATTAAGGATATGTCTTTGGAGCAGCTTCGTACCAGCGTAAGCTACGTGATGCAGGACGTATTCCTGTTTTCGGATACGATCAATGACAATATTAAGCTGGGTAAGAAAGAGTACATAGATTTTAAGACGGTCAGGAAAGCTTCCAAGCAGGCACAGGCGAGCGGATTTATCGAGCGTATGGATGAGGCCTATGACACGGTGATCGGTGAGCGGGGCGTGGGTCTGTCAGGCGGACAGAAACAGCGGATCAGTATCGCAAGGGCACTGGCCAAGAGAGATCCCGTGCTTGTGCTGGATGATTCCACGTCGGCGCTTGATATGGAGACGGAGCATTTAATCCAGCAGACACTAAAGACGCTGGAGAATACGACGAAGATTATTATCGCGCACAGGATCAGTGCGGTGCGGCATGCAGATGAGATCATTGTATTAGATGGAGGTGCAATCGCGGAGCGGGGCACCCATGAAGAACTGTTGTCTAAGAGAGGGCTCTATTATGAGACTTATGAATCGCAGTACGGTGACGTACAGACAGAAGAAGCCGTGTAGTCTGGGAAACGGGCAGAAGGAACATGTCGGTCCGGAGTACGGGATGACGGGAATATGACACATATGTCGTATAAAACGGCATATATGTCAGAGTGAGAGGATGGTGGTATAAATGGCAGTAAATTCTTATAAAGATGACGAGCAGAGTGTAGAGCGCGGCAAAGCACAGACTTTAATGCGCCTGTTTCGGTATTTGCTGGCATATAAATGGCAGATCATATTAGTGCTGTTGATTATGGGATACGGTGTATTGATCAGTCTGGTCAATCCGCTGATTATGGAGTCGGCGATAGATGATCACATCGCGGTGGGAGATCTAAGCGGACTTTATAAGCTGCTGGCGGTTGCGCTGGCACTCAATCTATTGCTGGTGGTGACGGTGAAACTGCGCATGTACATTATGGCGAAGGTGTGTAACGAGATCCTGCTGACTATCAGGCAGGAGCTGTATACGCATATTCAGAAACTGGATTTCCGTTTCTTTGACAGCAGGCCGACCGGTAAAATATTATCCCGAATCATAGGAGATATCAATTCGCTCAAAGATGTGTTGTCCAACTGTGTGACGACTCTGATACCGGACGGATTGACGGTTATTGCGGTGGTGGTGATTATGATCTGGAAGAATCCGAAGCTGGCGCTTGCGTCCTTGATGACGATTCCGCTGATGGCGGCGTCCATTCTGTTTATTCAGATCAAAGCCCATCCGCGATGGCAGCTGTTTCGGAAGAAATCCGCCAACTTAAATGCTTTTATTCATGAGGACATGGCGGGGATGCGGATTATACAGAGTTTCCACGCGCAGGGGGAGACTGAGGATACCTTTGAGGAGCTGCTAATGGAACATCGCACGAGCTTCTTCGATGCGGTGCGCATGAGTGACGCTTTCGGCTCGGTGATCGATCTGTCCTGGGGATTGGGGTGTATATTGCTGTATTATACGGGTATTGTGGTGCTTGGCGTGGATCAGGTGTCCGTGGGTACTTTCATTGCCTTCGGAACTTATCTGAATATGTTCTGGCAGCCGATTCACAATATCAGTAACTTCTATAATCAGTTGGTGACCAATATTGCGGGCGCCGAGCGGATTTTCGAGATATTGGACACACCGCCGGCGATTGCGGACGGCGAGGGTGCGGCGCAGATGCCGCCGATCCGGGGAGAAGTTTCTTTTGCGCATGTGAGCTTCTCCTATGACGATAAAGTGAAAGTACTGGATAATGTGAGCTTCCGGATTAAGCCGGGCGAGACGATCGCGCTGGTGGGGCCTACCGGTGCGGGTAAATCTACGATCGTCAATCTGATCAGCCGGTTCTATGATGTGCAGGAGGGAACCGTAACCGTTGACGGACATGATGTGAAGAAGGTGTCCATAGAAAGCCTGAGAAGGCAGATGGGCATCATGACGCAGGATAATTTCCTGTTTTCCGGTACAATTAAAGACAACATACGTTACGGAAAACTGGATGCCACGGATGAAGAGATTGTTGCGGCGGCGAAGGCGGTCAATGCCCATGATTTTATTATGCGCTTGGAGAAGGGGTATGACACCGAGCTTTCGGAGCGGGGCGGCGGGCTGTCCATCGGACAGAGACAGCTGTTGGCATTTGCCAGGACGATGGTTTCCGATCCGAAGATCCTGATATTGGATGAGGCTACATCCAGCATCGACACGAAGACGGAGCTTCTGGTACAGGAAGGAATCGAACATCTGCTGGCAGGCAGGACTTCTTTTGTCATAGCTCACAGGCTCTCCACGATCCAGAAAGCCGACCGGATTTTCGTGGTGGACGACGGCAGGATCGTCGAGGAAGGAAATGCACGGGAACTGATGGAAAGAAGGGGGATATATTATCAGTTATACATGGCGCAGTTCTGCGCGTAAGTGTCAAGGTTTGTATCCGCGTTAAAAAGCAGCCTGAATAGATAGTGAATTCTTTATCTGTTCAGGCTTTACTCCTGGAGAATGTACGAACAATAACGTATGATCTATCAATGTGAAATATTCAGCGTAATTGTGTTGACATTATTGCAAATTGCTTTATAATTTAAGTGGGTTGCTTAATTTTTAGCCTGCAAGCAGTCACAATCGGCGTAGTCTGGTATTGTACGCAGTTTCGGATATCACAATACAAGGAGCAGGCCGGCATAATGATAGGCACAATATTGGGGGAATTATGGCGAAAGCGGTTAAAATGGCAGATATTGCCAAGGTTATGGGGGTCAGTACAGTCACGGTATCGAAGGCGTTATCTGACCAGAAGGGTGTCAGCGAAGAACTTCGCGCCCGAATCAAAAAACAGGCACAGGAGATGGGATACCGGACGGCGGCTTCTTTAAGTCGGGAACGGGCGAAGAAGAATGCAAGCTATACCATCGGCGCCATCGTGGCGGACCGGTTTCTGGATAAATATGAATCTTTCTACTGGACACTGTATCAGGAGGTGGCTACGACGGCGGTACAGAGAGGATGTTTTACCATGCTGGAAGTGCTGCAGAGTGAGGACGAGAATCGGATGATCATGCCTAAACTACTTCAGGAGAAGAAGACGGAAGGGCTGGTGATTATCGGCAGACTTAAGAAGGATTATCTGGAGCAGCTGATGGCATATGCGTCGATCCCCGTATTTTTTCTGGATTTCTATGATCGGGACGGGAAGTATGATGCTATCGTATCCAACAGTTTCCACGGTATGTATATCATGACCAATTATCTGTTTAATATGGGGCATCGGGATATCGGATTTGTAGGTAACGTGCTCGCCACGGACAGCATTACGGATCGTTATTTCGGTTACGTGAAATCTCTGTATGAACACGGTGTTGATGTAAATAAGGCGTGGGTGTTAAACGACAGGGATCCGGACACGGGCAGATCGGACGAAGGATTTGAGATTAAGCTGCCGGAGAGAATGCCTACGGCGTTTGTGTGCAATAATGATGCGGCGGCCGCCATGCTCGTGCAGACATTGCAGCGGGCGGGGTATCGGGTACCGCAGGATATATCGGTGGTTGGCTATGACAATTATCAGCCGCCGGGGTTGTGTGACGTAGGAATCACTACTTATGAGGTTGATATGAAGGAGATGGCGCGGCGTACTGTCAAAAATATGATCCGGAAGATATCGGGAGATCATTACAAGCAGGGCGTGTATATTGTGAACGGCAGAATTATCTATAAGGATAGTGCAGCAAAGCGGGGATAAATGATCTGATTATGTGCCGTCTTATCCGGATTGTGACATAGACAGCGAAGAAACGAAGTATAAAAAGAATAGATCGGAGTAGAACAGGGGTTAAAGTATAGGCCAAACAGCCTTACTTTAACCCCTGTGTGCATCTCGGTACGCCTGCGGCGTGGTGCCCGTCTCGCGTTTGAAAAGGTTGATGAAATGATTTGTGTTCTCGAAGCCCACATCGAAAGAGATCTCGTGTATCCGCCTGTCGGTGGTCAGAAGCAGGTGTGTGGCAACCTCCAGCCGCCTCAGGTTCAGATAGCGCACGGGTGGGGAACCGAATGCAATAGAGAACTCGTGGCATATGCGATATTTACTGATATGATATCGCTTTTCCAGATCATCCAGCCGGAGTGGATTGGCAAAGTGAGTATTCAGATATTGTCTGATCTCGGACAGATAGGGGGCGCATTTATCTTCCGGTGCTTCCAGCTTCCATGCATCGATGAACAAGTCTGTTATTATGCCCTGCAGAAGTGAAGCATCCGTCAGCTTGTTGCGAAGATTTGCGCCGGTGCCGCCCGAAAGAAGCCTCTCCATACCGCTGAGAACGGGAGAATGAGTGGGTAAAAATGTGTGTAGCAATAGTCCGTCAAAGGGTACAAGGGAGTCCAGTGTGGCGAGAAGACTGCCTCGAACCAGAAAAAGGCTGATTTGCCACGGGGATTGTGCTGCCTCCATTATGAAAGGAGAGACAGAGCAGTCCATGTAGAGAAAAGTACCTTCCGTCAGGCTGTGCTTTTTTTTGCCCCAAAGCAGATTTCCGCTGCCTGTGCGCGTATAGAGCAGCATGTGGCAGTCCATCGGATCGCAGGAGAGGTTATATATAGAAGGAAACTCGATGGTACCGCCGCACAGCACAGTGGGCAGACAGTCTGCAGTCTCTTCTGAGAGCTCATAGAAGCTTCCCACGAAAGCTTCCGGCAGAAACTCTGGTGTCGGAGGTGGTTTGACGGATATGGATTTTACAAAAGTTTCCTGAAATGTCATATGGCTCTCCTCTGATTGTCTGAAAAAAATGCAAGAAAATTATGACAATAGTGTCATTGTTAATGACGCAAGTTAAAAATAAATTAATTTAACC
>CAMWXF010000159.1 GCA_947178115.1 uncultured Lachnospiraceae bacterium | reverse complement strand
AACGGACAATATCTGTGTCACGTATCTGCCGCATAATCAATATGTTTTTGTGCAGACATTTCCCCAGAATATCACACGGCGCATGATTGCGGAAGAAAATCTTGTGGGCATCCAGCTGGAGGTCATGCTGATTATTCTGTTTGCTGTCTATATTATTTTCATTCTCATTCGTGCAGCACATAAACGGAAACAGCTGGAGAAAGAAAACCGGGAGATGGGGTACATTATTAGCGGTGTCACCACACTGTTTACACGGTTTGCCATGGTTGATTTTGAGGAGGACACTTATCAGTATCTGGCAGGCACTACACCTAATGACGCCGGAATTGCAGACGGCGGAGCGTATCAGGAGCTCATAAGCTATCTGGCTGCCGATCTGCAAGAAAGTGTTCGACAGGAATTTTTTGATTTTATAGATAAAAACGCTATTATCACGGCTATGTCCGGGCAAAACGACCTACGGTATGAGCGCCATGTGATAAAAGACGGACAAACGGTATGGGAGCACATGAATCTTATCTGTCTGGAAAGAAATGACAATAAGGTTTCCAAGGTTTTATTTATCCGCCAGAATGTAACGGAACTAAAAGAAAAAGAACTGCGTATCCAGGCGGAAAGGGCGCTTGCAAACCGCAAGGAGAGACAGTATCAGATAGCGCTTAAGTCCAATTCCTTCTGCAATTTTGAGTTTAATTTGACGAAAGACCTTATCGAGCAGGATATTATCGGTAACGTAAACGGGCGTAAGTTTTCGTTCCTCGAGCGGTCGGGTTGACAGTACCGTGTAAGGCTTCGGAGTGTTTTGAAAAATGGAAACAGTTTACTTTGGCAGAATCTATGGAAGATTATACTGCCATTGTAAATATAGAAAATTTGATTGGATGTTATGAACAAGGCGAGAGAGAAGTAGTCGCTGAGTATTGGGTAGGAGATTCCGAACAGAACCAGATCTGTGTACGCCAGTCATTTGTCATGACCAGGGATGAGGATACGGGCGACATTATGGTTATGGCGCTGACAAAGGATATCACGGAACAAGTAAGGAAGCAGAGAGAACAGACGCAGGCACTGCAGGATGCGCTGATGCAGGCACAGCATGCAAACAGGGCCAAGACCACCTTTTTGTCCAATATGTCTCATGATATCCGTACACCCATGAATGCCATTATAGGATTCTCCACCATTGCCGTCAGCCATATTGACAACAAAGATCAGGTTATGGATTGTCTGCAGAAAGTTCTGTCTTCCAGCAACCATCTCTTAAGCCTGATCAATGACGTTCTCGATATGAGCAGGATCGAGAGTGGAAAGGTGCAGATCAAGGAGCAGGAGTGCAATATTTCCGAACTGATACATAATCTGGTAAATATTATTCAGCCGCAGGTTAAGGCAAAGCAGCTTGAGTTATTTATTGATACCTTTGATGTTACCAACGAGGATGTCATTGCCGATCCCTTGAAGTTAAATCAGGTATTCATCAATCTGTTAAGCAATGCGGTGAAGTATACGCCTGCCGGCGGCACGGTCTCTTTCCGGATCATGCAGAAGAGCACATTCCGGCACGGATACGGTGATTATACATTTATTGTTAAGGATAACGGCATCGGAATGTCGCCGAGCTTTGTGGAACATATCTTTGAACCCTTTGAGCGCGAATCCACCGTGACACAGAGCGGTATCCAGGGAACAGGGCTTGGCATGGCCATTACCAAGAACATTGTGGAGATGATGAACGGCACCATCACCGTTGAGAGTGAGATGGGCAAGGGCAGCACATTTACGGTAGAATTTGAATTAAAACTGCAGGATGTGGAACAAACTGCGAAACAGATCAAGGAACTGGAGGGTCTGCGGGCACTGGTTGTGGATGATGATTTCAATGTCTGCGACAGCGTCAGCAGGATGTTAAAACAGATCGGACTGCGCTCCGAGTGGACAACATCCGGCAGAGAGGCTGTGTATCGCGCAAAGACCGCCCGTGAGGAGGGCGATTCTTACCATACGTTCATTATTGACTGGCAGATGCCGGGGCTTAGCGGTCTGGAGACTGCCAGAAAGATTCGGGAGACGGTTGGCAATGAGGCGCCGATTATCATTCTGACGGCCTATGACTGGACAGATATTGCGGAAGAAGCCAAGGCGGCGGGAGTCACTGCTTTCTGTGCAAAACCTATGTTTATGTCCGATCTGAAAACGGTATTGCTCGCCTCGAACAATATGCTGGAAAAACAGGAGGAAGTTCCGGAATGGACGCTGGCTGATTTTGGCGGAAAGCGTATCCTTCTGGTAGAGGATATCGAGATGAACCGCGAGATCGCACAGATGATTCTGGAAGAGGCAGGTTTCCTTGTGGATACGGCACCGGATGGGACAGATGCGGTGGCGATCATGGAGAAGGCCGAAGAAAATTATTATGACGCGATCTTAATGGATGTACAGATGCCTATTATGGATGGCTATGAAGCAACCAGAACCATCCGCAGACTTCACAGAAAAGACGTACAGAATCTGCCCATCATCGCTATGACGGCCAATGCGCTGGAGGAGGATAAAGAAGCGGCGTTGATGAACGGAATGAATGCCCATATCGCGAAACCCCTTGATATGGATGTTTTCATATCCGTACTGAAAAGATTTCTGGGAACTTGAATCATGTCCACTGACTTAAAAAATGGTGAGAACAATGCTTAAGAAAATACAACAAAACCTAAGAATGTGGTGCAGTTTTCTGAGTGTGATCTGTATGGGAGTCATTCTGTGGGGAGGAATTCACTATATCTCGTCTTTGCGGACGAGTCTGATGGAACAGGCCGTCCACAATGTCTTAACCGTAACGATGCAGCAACAGCAGGCATTCGATAATTTTCTCGCGCAGGATCTGGAGCGCGTCCATAGTTATGCGGAGTATCTTGCGCAGGGCGATTCCGATGATGAAGAAAGCATTCGGCGGTGGCTGCATGCTTACGATGAGGTGGATGCCCTCTATCTGGTTTTCAATCTGGAAACGGGAAGTTTCTACAGCAATGGGTCATATGAAGTCAATCAGTTGGAAAACGAGGATCTGGAGCTCTATCGAGGGCTTTCCGGAAGAGGTGTACGGGAGCCGGGTACAGGACTATATGCCGACGATATGAGGCTGGGCTATTATGAATGTTTTACTTTTGCCGACGGCGCCCGTGGGGTGATTCAGAAAAGCTATGACTGCAGTAAGATTTCAGAGGATTTTTCCCTTTCTTTTTATAATGATCAGGGATTGGCCTATGTGGTAAATCGTGAGGGAGATATTCTCATAAGATCTGTCGGAATGTTGGGAGATCATCTCTATGCCAATATTCTTGAAATATTGGCAGGGCATAATGACGATCAGGAGAAGATCGACGATTTTATCAAGGCACTGGATAACGGAGAGACGGGCAGTATTATATTTACCGGGGACGGAGAGTCGTTTGTCTATACCTATGTTCCGATAGAAAATACTGAGGGTTGGTACCTGGTTTCCGTTGTGCGGGAGAGCGCGATCACGGCGGAGGCGGATGAGATCCTGCTGGATTCCCAGATAGCGGTCGGAATCCTGTTTGCCGTATTGATTGTCTGTGCCGTGTTTGTCCTTTTGATCTGGCGCACCGGCAGGGATATCAGGGAAAAAGATCTGGAGATTGCATATCAGGAGCAGCTTTTTGATATTTTTGCGACATATCTGGCTAATAATACGGATGATATATACATGATGATCGATGCGGAGGAGAAGCAAGTCGAATACATAAGCCCTAATGCGGAGAGAATTCTGGGCATTTCCGTACATAATATTACCGCCGTGGCGCAGTTCCTTTCCGGGGCAGTGGACGCATTCGGGAAAATGCTTGATTTTGATGAAATGTATCGGATGAAACCGGATACGTCACTTAGGACAATGTCGGAAGAATGGAATAATCCCGAAACCGATGAACATAGATATTTCCAGATCAGTGTGTACTGTACGCTGGTACAGGATGAACGTAAGATCATTATCTATATTTCCGACCGAACCGAGGATCGTGCCGTTCAGGATGCTCTGGCAGAAGCGCTGCGGATCGCAAAGGTGGCAAACGAGGCCAAGAGTGCTTTTCTCAGTAATGTCAGCCACGACATCCGCACACCCATGAATGCAATTACGGGGTTTGTTGCGCTGTTGCAGGATGAAGCGGAGAATCCGGATCATGTGCGGGAATATGTACAGCAGATCGATGCCGCCAGTCAGCATCTGTTGGGACTGATCAATGATGTGCTGGATATGAATAAGATTGAGACAGGGAGTGCGACATTGAATCTCTCTGAGGTGAATCTTGCCGATATCATCGACGAGATCAACACGATTATCCGTCCGCAGGCGAAAGCGAAGGACCAGATCTTTGAAATATTCTCGTCCTCCATCATTCATGAACGTCTGCGGGCGGATAAGCTGCGGATCAATCAGATTCTGATTAATCTTTTATCCAATTCCGTAAAGTATACGCCGGAGAGCGGGACTATTCAGATGCGCCTGGATGAATTGCCCCAGGTGGATGATAAGTACAGCCGTATTCGGTTTACGATCAGCGATAACGGCATGGGAATGAGCGAAGAATATTTGAAGGTAATTTTTGATCCCTTTACAAGAGAGAATACGGAGATTATTCGCCGGATCCAGGGCACGGGTCTGGGTATGGCGATCACCAAGAGTCTGGTGGATCTGATGGGCGGAACGATCAAGGTGCAGAGTGAACTCGGTAAAGGCAGTGTGTTTACCGTAGAACTGGAGCTGTACATAAGTGAGAAGGACGATGATCCCAAATTCTGGACCCGCAATAACATCAACAAAATGATTGTGGCGGATGATGACGAGACGATTTGCCGCAACGTGGTTAAAGCCATGGAGAATACCGGTGTTATCGTAGAGTATGCTACCGACGGTGAAAAGGCAGTGCAAATGATGCGCACCGCCCGTGAAAAGGGAGCCCCCTATAATCTGATCCTTCTGGATTGGAAGATGCCGGATCTGGATGGATTGGGAACAGCGAGGCTGATTCGCAGTAACTATTCAGAGAAAATTCCGATCCTGTTATTCACAGCCTACGACTGGGGAGAGATCGAGAAAGAAGCTGAGGAGATCGGTGTGGATCATTTCATGCCCAAACCTTTCTTTATTACGACTTTCAAGGAAGTGATCCGAAGGGCTATGGGCAGTCAGAAAAAGGTCAATTCGGGAAAAGACAGCACGGTAGTAAAGGGAAAACATATTCTCGTGGCGGACG
>CAMWXF010000158.1 GCA_947178115.1 uncultured Lachnospiraceae bacterium | reverse complement strand
GAGAAGTATGTCGCGGTCATGGAGGTTTTGGAGAAGGCGATGATACTCGTTCCCGCCATGCCGCCGCAGGGGTTGGACGAAGAAACAGAGAAATTGATGAAGGAAGGCAGGCAGATTAAGCTTCCGCCGGAGGCCAAGGTAGTCCCGTGTCTGTTGCGCAAGGAGACCGGCGAGCAGGCGCTTCCGATTTTTACTTCCGCAGCGCAGATACCGCAGGATAAGAAAAGTCCGGCGCTTATGGCGATGCCCTTTGGATCATGCGTTTCCATGATCATGGCGAATAAGGGGCAGGTGGAGGCCGTCGTGCTGAATCCTTTTACACATAATATGGTGCTGCCGCAGGAGATATTGGATGTAGCGGCGAAGCGTCTTGGTGCGCCGAAGCAGCCGAAGACGATCAAGGTGACGGAGAAACAGTTTCAGCAGCTGGTGCATAACAGGGTGACATTGCAGCTGCTTCCGAAATATCTGTATGAGAATAAGGAAGAAGGACTAAAGCATCTGCAGCACGAAGAGGGAGAACTGATACTGCGGTTCTATAGAGAATGTTATCCAGAGGACAGGAAGTCGGCCGTAGCGGTGCGACAGGATGATTTCTCGGTCATGGCGCTGAATGTCACGGAAGATATGCAGATCACAAGGATCGACATGCCGGATGAGGCGGCGAAGAACGGGATATGCTACCGTGCCTATGCCGTCTGGCTGCGAGAGACGAAAGAACTGCGCTACTACACGTTAGAAAAGACTGAGCAGGGCAATCAGATCGGACAGATAGGTCCGGACGGAAAACATGAGCTGGTGGAACAGGCACCGGACAACGGAGCGGAGATTGAGGCGGTGATGGGGCTGGCAGCCCGCATGTAGGAGCACATATGAAATATTTTATGTTTTTCCTGATCTATAATTTCGCTGTGATCACATATATCATAGGATATACTATCCTACGCAAGGGAATCAGGAAGAATCGGATCGACAGGATTTATTTCACGGCGGCGATGTTGAGCGCGGGGTGGAGTCTGTGCATGGGACTTGTGCTGATTCAGACGGATCAGGATAAGGCGGCGCTCATGCGTGCGCTGGGGATGTTCCATATCTTCGGTCTGCTTATATGCAACACACATATGATGGTCTATTGGTCAAATGTGCGAGGCAGATTGAAGCAGTGGACCGTCGGCTTTATCTGGCTGGGTGTTATTTTATTTCCCTTTATGATACAGCGTAAAAATATGATATTCGAGATGACGGCGTACGGCATGTCGTACCGGTTCGTTTCCGGTGTATGGAGTGTGGCATATACGGCGTACTGTGTGATTGCGGCGGTTAATATGGCATGTGTCGCGATCTATATGCTGCGCAGAAGTATACGCAGGCGGGACAGGATCGTTGCCTATTCGTTGCTTTTATGCATTTGTGTTGTGTGCTTGGGGTGTGCGGTGGATACGATTATGCAGATGTCGGGATTTACCGCGTTTCCGGGCAGTACGATCGGGCAGTTTTTCGGTTGTGTCGTGCTGTACAGGACATATCTGTTCCATAACAGGACGAGGATGACGCTTGAGAATATGTCCGAGTTTGTGTACTATTCCGTGGACGAGCCGGTGTTTTTGTTTGATGAGGCGGAGCGGCTGTGTATCGTGAATAATGGCGCGACCCTGTTTCTGGATATGAGCGCGGAAGAGTGCTGCAAGATGCAGTTGAGCGATATTTTTGAGTTGGACCATAATGCGTTCCGGTTTCGCGGCAGCAAGAACAGAGTGGAGGCGCGCTGTTGGAAACGGAATAATATATGTAGTATCTCAATTGATAAGATCTATGACGACTATAAGGATATCATCGGTTATATTGTAATCGTGCATGATGTGACAGAGCGTGTGCGTATGCTGGAGAGAGTCGGCATGGAGAAGCAGCGTGCGGATAAGGCAAATGAGGCGAAGAGCGTATTTCTTGCCAATATGTCCCACGAGATCAGAACGCCGATCAACGCCGTCATGGGTATGAATGAGATGATCCTCAGGGAAAGTGATGACGCGGCAGTCTTAGAGTATGCGGGAAATATACAGGATGCCAGTAAGACGCTTCTGGTGCTGATCAATGACATACTCGATTTTTCCAAGATCGAATCGGGTATGCTGGAAGTGGTAGAGGGAACCTATTCTTTGAAATCCATGCTTAAGGCGCTCCGGATGGAATGTCGTATGCGTGCCGAGAAGAAAGGGCTTGCACTGGTATTTAACGTACCGGAGGATACGCCGGATCGTCTGTTGGGGGACGAGGTGAGAGTCCGTCAGGTTATACTCAATATTTTGACTAATGCAGTCAAGTACACAATGAAGGGCAGCGTGACGATGAAAGTCTCCTATCAACGTGTGAAGGAGGATGCGGTCGAGCTCACTTTTGCGGTGAAGGATACCGGTATCGGCATTAAGGAGGAGAATATCGGCCGGCTGTTTGATAAATTTGATCGTGTCAATGAAGAAGAGGTACATACCATAGAGGGATCAGGGCTGGGCCTTAGTATCGTGGACCGGCTTGTAAAGCTGATGCACGGATCTGTAGAAGTGGAGAGTGTGTTCGGCGAAGGCTCTACCTTCACGATACGTTTGCAGCAGAAGGTAGTCGGCGGGGAGACAGTCGGCTCATTGGAAGAAGAGTCAGTCAGACATGAGAGACATCGCAAGAATACACCGGTGTTCACGGCACCGGAAGCGAAAATACTGGCAGTGGATGACAATAAGGTCAATCTTACCGTGATCAGAGGACTGCTTCGGAAGACGAAAGTGCAGGTCACCCTTGCACAGAGCGGCAGCGAGTGTCTTGAGTGTGTAGCTAAGGAACGCTATGACGTGATTCTTCTGGATCACATGATGCCGGGTATGGATGGGATCGAGACGCTTGCCAGAATGAAAGCCATGCCGGATAACAGAAGCAGGGAGGCAGCCGTGATCGTGCTGACGGCCAATGCCATGGCGGGCGTTCGGGAGATGTATTTGGAGAAAGGATTTGACGATTATCTGGCGAAACCCATCGAGGGAACTATGCTGGAACAGCTGCTGATGCGTTATCTTCCGGCGGAGTCTGTATGTGCAACAGATGTGGAGAAAAATGAGGATTAAAATGACGGATACGATAATTTTTGATTTGGACGGAACATTATTAAATACTTTAGAAGATTTGACCGACAGTGTGAATTATGTTATGACCGCATACGAATATCCGGTACATACGCTTGAAGAGGTCAGAAGCTATGTCGGAAACGGTGCGGCGAAGCTGATTGAGCGGTCGGTGCCGCAGGGCAGTGAAAATCCGGCATACCGGGAGATGTTAGAGATGTTCAGTGAGCATTACGCGGCGCATTGCGAAGATAAAACCGCACCTTATGTGGGAGTAACACAGATGCTGGCTGAGGCGAAACAGGCAGGTTACCGCATGGCGGTCGTGTCTAATAAACCCGATCAGGCTGTGAAGCAGCTGGGCGCTAAATTCTTCGGGGAATATGTGCGGGAATTTCATGGAGACAGGGAAGGGTCACAAAGAAAACCGGTGCCCGATATGGTATACCGGGCGCTTAATGAACTTGGTTCGGAGGCTCGAAGAGCCGTCTATGTGGGAGATTCCGAAGTGGATCTGCAGACGGCGGCTAATGTGCCCATGACATGTATCAGCGTTACATGGGGATTTCGGACAGATGAACAACTCTTTGCTGCCGGTGCGCGTAAGGAGAATATGATTAAGACTCCTCAGGAGCTTCTTCCTCTGCTTGCTCGTCTTCAGAGGGCAGAGTAATCAGTACTTTCACGATGCGGTTATCCTGCACGCCGTCCGCCTGCAGGGATATACCGTTGTCTAACAGGATGGTTTCCTTATCCTCCGGAAGACGTTCCAGCTTCTCGATGATCAGTCCGCCGATGGAATCATAGTCTTCGGAATCCAATTCGATATTCAGGGCATCGTTGATGTCGTTTAGCTTCATGCTGCCCACAACAAGATACTGGCCGTTATCCATTTCCTGAATCAGTTCTTCTTCGTCGGCATCGTATTCGTCACGGATCTCGCCGACCAGTTCTTCGATCATGTCCTCCATGGTGATCATACCTACGGTAGCGCCGTATTCGCTTAACACGAAGGCGATGCTTAAGGATTTCTCACGAATCTCCATCAACAGATCGGACACGCTTTTATATTCATAAGTATAATATGCTTCGCGCAGTATCTTCTTAATCTGAAATTTCTCTTTATCTTTCACCAGAATGAAATCTTTAATATTAACCACACCGATGATATGATCGGGATCGCTTTCATAGACAGGAATTCTCGTGAACATGGAACCCTGGAAGGTGGATAGCAGTTCCTGATAGGAAGCATCGAGGGAAACGGTGGTCATCTGGATACGGGGGATCATAATATCCTTGGCAACCGTGTCCCCGAAGTCAAATACATTGTAGATCAGTTCCCGCTCATCGGATTCAATGACACCACCCTCATGGCTTACATCCACATAGGTCTTTAATTCTTTCTCGGTGATGCTGAAATTATTCCCCTCGGAACTGATATGTAAGAAACGCAGTATCCAGTTGGAGAATGTATCAATGATAAATATGAGCGGTGTCAGCACTGTCATCAGCGTGCGAATCAGACCGCTGTATATAAGGGTAATGGATTCAGCCCGCTGCATGGCCCAGGTTTTCGGTATGATTTCGCCGAAGATCAGGATGGTGAAGGTGAGAATGCCGGTCATGATTCCGACCATCCGGCTGCCCCATACTCTGATCGCAAGGGTGGTTGCAACAGAAGAAGCCGATAAATTAACGATATTATTTCCGATCAGGATAGCGCTTAACATTTTGCCGTACTGATCTAAAATGGCGAGAACCCTGGCCGCACCCTTATTGTTTTCCTGGGCAAGTGTACGAAGCCGTACACGGTTGACTGTCGAAAAGGCTGTTTCGGCAGAAGAGAAGAATGCTGATAAAAAAACGAGAACCAACAATGTTATGATTTGTATGACACCTGTGGTATCCAATGAAATGTTCACTCCTTGTTCTATAGTTAACGAAATATATCATGTCGTTTACTATATGTATAATATGTTGCGTCACGGCAGTCAGGATGTCCGAACTGCCGCATGGCGCTGTAATTACAGAAATATTACTATGGAACATAAGAATGTGTCAAGTTTTTCCTTGGCATGGAATATATAATTAGTAAGTTTATGTGTAACTATTCAGTACAGGTCGAAGCATTTACTGCTGAGACCGTAAGAATATGATTCAG
>CAMWXF010000157.1 GCA_947178115.1 uncultured Lachnospiraceae bacterium | reverse complement strand
CGGCCAGCGAATATAATATCGTATACAGATTACTGAATAGAAATCCGGACAATATGATTCGAAGTCCATTCACAAGCAGAGCTTCCCTGACTCCATCGCATTTTCCTCTATTATCCCGCAAAGCAGTCTCTTGCTTTCCATTACTCTCTTTTTCTTCTTCACCTTGTCCAATCCTGATAGCCTGCAATGTGCCGCCACAATCCATTCTATTTGTTTGTATCGTGCCCTCGCGATATAACAGTAAGACAACAATCAGATTCGGCAAACCCACCTTGATTCCCGGAATACCGAAAGAAAACGGGATTAACGACTCCACATAGGCAAGTATCAATGCGAGGGCGAGAAAAAAGCCTAATTCAACAGTTTTATTTATCATCGCGTCACCCCGTCTAACAATTCGTCTCCCGTATCCGCGTTCTGTTTCTGTTCCCGGACTGATCCTGACTTTCTTCCGTTTCCCTCTATTTCAATCACAAGTTTATGGGGCAGACAGATAATACTTTCCCTTTCTGACATGATCGGTTTGTGGTTCACGCAGATTTGATCCCTACAGTCCGCAGCCTCCATCGTAACCTTGCCGTCTATAACGGAAATCAGATTATAAGCTCCATCTTCGTGAAGCACAGGATAATCCTCATAATACAGGATATAGATAGCCTGATCCGTATATACTGTATTTCCCGCTGTATTGGCAATATATCCTCTATCTTCCCCAGTGTAGTAAATCATATAATATTTTTCTTGACTATTATAGTCAATATCCGTCAGATCAATTATATATACTTCCGCACCGTCACAGGAAATACGCACCATACTGCCTGTTCTGCGCTGAAAAACAAAAAATATACCAAGCAATAATGCCGCAAGCAGGCAGCCGGCAATCAGAATGATATCTGCTCTGCGCAGGGAATGGTTACTATTCATGATACTCTTCCTGTCCGTCTTCCATCCCGATCTCTTTCATATGTCTTCTGCCCAGATCTTTTCCCATGCGGGCTCCCCAATCACACCTTAGGGCAAATCCGAACCCGCCAACCACGGTGACACTTATGAGAATCACAATCAAATCCAATGTCATACTCACCACTCCTTTTGTAGCTTCAAAAGCATATATTCAGTATAACATAGTTTTGATTAGCTATGTATTTTCTTTTTCAAGCACCGTCTGTAAATGATTCTGTAAGAAATTATCCTGATGATCAGACAAGCCCTGTGCATTTAATTCCTGCACAATAATATTACAGACCGCTTCAATAATCAAAACTCTGCCGTCTTCTGTATTCAGATTATAGACATAGTCATGCGGCTCTACACCTTCCCATGCTACTTTCGGATCCGGGATCGTGTAGAGCAGGTCAAGCATATCACCGATTTCAGCGCCCACGGACAATTCTCTCATTCCCCTGCGCATCCATTTATCATAGGGTGCATAACGCTTATTCAAAAGATAAACAGCTTGCATGCTCTCCCGCACGAACTCGGAAAGAGCCAGTTCCGCCGCGATGCGCTCTCCACGCTTCATGGCTCTGGCATAATTGTACTGCCCGGATTGTGCAGCCTTTGCCAAACTTTGCACTAACCGTCTGATCCATACTTTTCTCGGATAATACTGCATGAGTTCATTACGAACGGCACTGAATCTGCCCAGCCGGTCTTCAAAAACTCTGCCGCTTACTGCAGTTGCCAGACTATCCTCCGAAACTGCCAGCCACCCCTGATCGGTAACCGGAGCCCTGTCATATCCTAATATTCCGCTATAGAAATCTTCCAGGCAAAGTACACCTACTCGACCTTGCCCCTGTTCTTCACACACGCGGCCGGAAAATCCCATAAATTCCTGCGGAAGCGCATCATACGCCGCCTGCATTTGCGCACCGTATTGTGCATAGATCTCACGTGGCAGCCAGATGCAAAACGACGGACCATAATCATGATCCATCGATATCTCATCATCAAACCCCAGACATTCGGAACCGGGACCGACCAGCCCTGCCGCCGTCTGATCCGCGATCTGCGGAAATTTTTGTGCGATCATCGCTCTGCCGTATGCTTCGTAATATTTTTGTGCCAGCTCTAATCCCTGCATAATATTAATCTCTCCAAATAAGTACATCTATTCAAGCGCCGATTTCCGACTCTGATATATTCTACTGAATCGCCTGACGCACTTCTGCAGCCCGTCTCAAATAAAACTGCTGCTTCTCCTCATCCTCCAGCTTCTCACACACCGCCGCACAATTCTCGCATAGCACCGCGTAACTCATATTTTCACCGAAATGTACTTTCACCTCGTCAAGCGCCTTCTCATAATAGGTAAGCGCCTTCTCATAATCCTGCATACGATACCACGCTTCCGCCACTCCCGCCAGCGCACCGCTGTAATGGGCATCCGTATTCTCACCATTCTTCTCGAATAAGGAAAGCGCCCGCTCCAGAAGTTCCTTAGCTTTTTCCGGCTGAGAGATCTTAAAGTAAAGCAATGCAAGATTGGTCAGCGTTGTTGCCGTTTCCATCTCGCCGCCTTCCAAATTCTCAATAATCGCCAGTGCCTTATTCGCATAGCTGATTGCTTCCTCGTTTTCCTCCATCTTCTCCAGCAGGATACTCATATTGTTGTACAGTCCGGCGTACCGGTAATCCTGTGGCGGCAAAATGCCGTTATAAATCTGCAGCGCCTGTCTGTAATAGCGCAACGCAACCTCATAATCACCTGCCGCGCGATAAGCTGTGGCGGCATTTAACAGTGTTGTGGCGAAGTGCTCCGTATTCTCCATCTGCAGTTCTTCCATTAATAGAAGCACATCTTCCGCCGCGACATATGCTTTCTCAAATGCGGATATGCTGCGGTAGAAGCCGATCATCTCATTGCAGATGGAAATATATGCTCCGTAGTCTTCCTCCTCTTTCGCCTGTGTTAGGGAAGATACCAGAAAAGGATCTATTTTATCAATCTCCTGGTTCGCAAAATAGGAGTCCAATGTCTTAAAAAAATTGTCGACATTCATTATAAGGTCACCACCCTCAATATATTAATTCAAAATTATCGTATTCTTACGTATTAAATTGCAATACGCAATATCTGACATTTTGCATTTTTCTAATACTGTCCGTTGAATATTTGTGCTACTGGTGAATCATCGGACAGAATGACTGTCTTATTATTCCCTGTAATACTCGCTTTTACCGCATCCAGCGCACGCACAAAGGAATAGAAATCCATTTTCTCCGGATTTGCATAGGCATCCGATAAGATGCGCATATACTCTGCTTCACCCTCCGCAATCGTAGCTTCCGCTTTTGCCTGCGCATCGGACAGCATAATGGATACTTCTTTATCCGTCGTGTTCTCAATCATCTTTGCTTCTGACTTACCCTCCGCCGTATACTGTGCCGCAATATTCTCACGCTCGGAGATCATACGGGCATATACCGCCTGTTTGTTATCATCCGGCAAATCAAGTTTTTTTACATCCACAACCACGATCTCAATACCGTACTGTTCTTCCACATGATTGATCTGCGCCATGATCTCTTCCGTCAGGGAGGTAATTTCGATCACTTCCTGTACTTCCTCCGACAGAACCAAATTATTGTTCGTTACATCGGACTCGCTCTCATCCACCGTAATCGTCATCTTACCGTCACGGCTGCGGATCACTTCGTCCTGTTTCATATTGGAAATCGTATTTTTAGTCGCATTATACACGATGGCATCAATACGGCCCTCTGCATTATTCACGGAACAGCTCAGTGTCTGGGCAAACTTTAAGGGATCTGTCACATGCCAGAGTACATAACTGTCCAAAATCATCGTCTTTTTGTCCGACGTAATGACATCAGAAGCGGGCAGGTCGTACAGCAGCAGTTCTTTCGGAATGGTATCCACGGATTCTACAAAAGGAATCTTGAACGAAAGCCCCGACTGCGTCACCACGCGCTGTACCCGTCCGAACTGCCTGACCAGTTTAAACTGGTTCTGCTTCGTAACCACCATGGAATTACTCAGCACGATAATCGCCACGATTGCAATCAACACCGCCGTGAGCCCGAATCCGGAACCTTTTTTCTTATCCTTTTTATTTTTCTTCTTTGTACCGTCCGAGTTGAAATGCTCGAAAGGTGCCGATGTATTGTTCGTCTGGTTTGTATTCTGATTATAATTATAATCCATCTCAGTTCTCCTCCGTATTAGCTTCCTGATCCGTTGTGCTCTTACTAAAAGCATTACCGGAAGTGTCCTCCGACACAAAACTGTCAAGCGGCAATATGGTGTTTGTACTGCCGTCTTTTCCCTGAATAATTACCTTGATCTCCGGCAGAACATCTTCCATCGCCTCATAAAACATACGTTTTTTCGTCACATCAGGATATTTTACATATTCCTGATACATGGAGTTAAAACGCGCAACCTGTCCGTTCGCCTCGTTAATTCTCTCCTGTTTCGTCGCTTCGGCATCCTGCAGAATCTTGTCCGCCTCCGCCTCGGCACCGGGAATCTGCTCATTACGGTACTTGTTGGCATTATTTAGAGCAGTCTCCTTCCCCTGCTTCGCCGTCTCCACTTCCTTAAAAGCATTTTCCACTTCTGTAGTGGGCGGCGTAGCATCCTGAATCGTAATATTGACAAGCTGTATGCCGATATCGTAATTCTCCAGTTTATCTAAAATCATCTGCTTGATATTGGACTGTATCTCATTCTTACCGGTAGTGAGCACACTGTCCACACTGTAGGAACCAATCGTCGTTCTGATACAGTTCTGTGCGATATTCTTAAGAACCAATTCCGGGTCCTGCGAGGCGTATAATGCCTTGACCGGATCGGTCACTCTATATTCTGCATAGAAATCTACAAAAATAAAGTTATAATCAGAGGTGATCATCAACGCATCCGCTTCCTCTCCGGTAGAATGATATCCGATGGAAAAACCCTGAATCGTTGTATTTACCTTCGTAACCGTCTGAATGAACGGAATTTTGAAATGAAGTCCCGGCGTGGTGACCGCCTTCGGTGAGCCGAAGGTACACACGACAGCCTGCTCCTCCTCCTGTATGGAATAATAGGAGCCGCTCAGAAGCACCAGCAGGATGACAATCACTACCGCAATCATGGCAATGTTCTTTCCCTTCCCGCTGTTTATCTTATTCAGCGTCTCGTTTGAGTTTCTTTTTGCGCTAAACATAACTCTCCTCCGATCTTCTGTACGTTTTTCTTATATTTCTTATATTGCATAAGTTTGAAAAAACATTTCTTATAATTAACATCTATGTTATTA
>CAMWXF010000156.1 GCA_947178115.1 uncultured Lachnospiraceae bacterium | reverse complement strand
GAGACGGCGGACTATTCCGAACTGTTCAGTATTGTGGTGCCGGCTTATGAGACCGAGGAGCGTTTTCTGCGGGAGATGATAGATTCCGTGTGCAGGCAGAGCTATCCCGGATGGGAATTAATTATAGTGGATGCGGGAAGCAGCGATACCGTGAAGAAGACGGTGAGAGATATTACAGATACTGCCGGAGAGAAGCGTATCAGATATAGCCGTCTGACAGAAAATAAGGGTATATCCGATAACACAAATGCAGGCATTGAGCAGGCGGCAGGGGACTATATTGCGTTGCTTGATCACGACGATCTGCTGGCTCCCGATGCCCTGTATTATATGGTAAAAGAAATCCGGTATGCAAAGCAGCAAGGCGTGACACCGGCGCTTCTCTACACAGATGAAGACAAGTATGAAAGTGATAACAAGAGTTATTTGACTCCTCACAAAAAGCATAAATTGAATTTGGATTTAATTTTATCCAATAATTATATATGTCATTTTATGGCGGTGGAAGCAAAACTCATGAAAAGTCTGCAACTGCGCAGGGAATTCGATGGTGCGCAGGATTATGATCTGGTACTTCGGGTGATAGACCGGTTGTACGGCCCGAATATGCGTGGTGACTTGAATAAACAGGTGATTCACATACCGAAGGTCTTGTATCACTGGCGCTGTCACGCAGATTCCACGGCGGCGAATACGGCCAGCAAATCATACGCCTATGAAGCGGGCAAAGCGGCGCTTGCGGATTTCTGTAATCGGCGGGGATGGCATGTTCTGGTCGGACACGGCCTGCACCTTGGTTTCTATGACATTACTTATCTGCCGGATATCCTGACGGTCAGGAAGGACATCGGCATCGTGGGCGGCAGGATCTTGGATTCCCATGGCAGGATATGCGGCGGTGCGATGGATGATGAAGGCAGCTGTCTCTATAAGGGACTGCATAAGGAATATAGCGGGGGTTCCACACATCGGGCGTCACTGAAGCAGGATGTGGCGGCGGTTGATCCGCGGTGTATGCAGATCAGACCGGAGCTGCGGGAGATATTCACACAGATTACGGGGCTCTCGTATGAAGAGAGAACGATTCGCTGCAAGGCGGGCGGCGTAAGCGCTGTGGTGCGGATCACAGATGTGTCCCGGCTGATTTGTGATGAGGCGGGATATCGTAAACTGGGTATGGAATTGGGAAGAGCAGCGACAAGTCTGGGATACCGCGTATTATGGGATCCGCAGATTACAGTGCGCAGGAATAAACGGGCATAAGCGGAAAGGATATGGTGCGGAAGATATGGCACAAAGGATACGTTCGACTGTCGTGATTCCGAATTATAACGGAATCGATTATATTGAGAAATGCCTGCGTTCTTTGGCGGGAGAACCGGCGCGGATTATTGTGGTAGATAACGGATCCACGGACGGCAGCAGGGAAGCGGTGCAGCAGTTTCCCCAAGTGGAACTGATCAGCCTCGATCGGAACTATGGCTTCTGCAAAGCGGTCAATGAGGGCATAGAAGCAAGTGAGACAACATATGTTATTTTATTAAATAATGACACGGAAGTGCAGGCAGGTTTCGTCAGGGCATTGGAGCGGGCCATGGAAGGGCATCCGGAAGTGTTTTCCGGATCGGCACAGATCAGAAATATGCATACGCCGGAGCTGATTGACGACGCGGGAGATTTCTATTGTGCTCTCGGGTGGGCATTTGCCCGCGGCAAGGACAAGCCGGTGGAGGAATATCAGAGAAAATACAGAATATTTGCGGCCTGCGGCTGTGCGGCGATCTATCGGAGAAAATTGTTCCGGGAGATTGGCAACTTTGATGAGAATCATTTTGCTTATCTGGAAGACGTTGACCTGGGGTATCGCGCCGGAATCTACGGATATCGTAATCTCTATATTCCCGAGGCTGTGGTATACCATGCGGGAAGCGCTGTTTCCGGTTCACGGCATAACGAATTTAAGGTGGATCTGTCCGCAAAGAACAGTGTATATCTGGCGTACAAGAATATGCCGCCCCTACAGCTACTGTTGAATATGCCGTTTCTTCTTGCAGGTTTTGCGGTGAAGGCTGCTTATTTTGCAAAGAAAGGACTTGGCGGAGTCTACTGCAAAGGGTTGTACAAGGGAATTAAGCTGTGCCTATCCGGGGAAGGCAGGGAGCACAGGGTGCGCTATGACAGGGAGAATCTGCGCAATTATATCCGTTTGCAGCTGGAATTATGGGTCAATATAGTTACTATTCATAGTTAGTATTTCGCGAGCATCATGCTACTATGAGCGTCGAAGCCGTGAATAGTAACTCAACATATGGTGCTGTTTGCCTGGCTGATAACTGTAGGTTGTGTTTTTGATCGAAATATTGTACAATAATATGAAAAGTCTTTCCGGCACGAGGCTTAGAATATGATTAAAGATAACCAGAAATATTTTAACAGACTGCACGTAGTGCTGGATGCCGTGATTATAACGGTTTCCTATATGCTGGCATGGTATATCAGGTTTGCTAGCCCCATTTCTGACATCGACGCTTCCGTCGGTGTACTTTCCATGACTACATATTTTAAGATGCTTTATGTGATCGTGCCGGGTTATCTGATGCTGTATTATAATTTTAATCTGTATACGCCGAAGCGTGCAACGGTTCATAAATATGAGATACTCAACATTTTTCAGGCGAATGTAGTAGGAATGATCCTGTTGATGGCGGGGTGGTATCTGGTGTCGCAGATTCACTTCTCCAGAGCCATGATGGCGTATTACTTTATCATCAACATTCTGCTTACGACGCTGGGGCGTTCTCTGATCCGCGCATTGCTGCAATATTTCCGTGAAAAAGGCTATAATCTGAAATACATTCTGCTGGTGGGCTATTCCCGCGCGGCGGAGGAGTATATCAACCGAATCAACACCAATCCCCAATGGGGATATGTGGTGCGTGGCATACTGGATGACAGCGTACCCAGCGGCACGTTGTATAAAGGGGTTAAGGTAGTGGGAAAGATCGAAAACCTGCTTTATATACTGCCGCAGAATAAGCTGGACGAGATTGCCATCACCCTGTCTTTGAAGGATTACGACAATCTGGAGCATATTGTGGATATCTGCGAGAAATCGGGCGTTCATACCAAATTTATCCCGGATTATAACAGTATGTTTCCGAGCCGTCCTTACACGGAAGATCTGATGGGGCTTCCGGTAATTAATATTCGATATGTGCCGCTTACGAATACGCTCAACTGGATCGCCAAGCGTGTGGTGGATGTGGTCGTGGCATTAATCGGGCTTGTGGTGTCGTCTCCCATCATGATCATATCGGCAATTGCGATCGGGTGCACTTCCAGAGGGCCGATTATTTTCAAACAGGAGCGTATTGGCCTGCATAATAAACCCTTTAAGATGTATAAGTTCCGTACCATGGAAGTACAGAAACCGTCTACGGAACAGCATGGCTGGACGACAAAGGACGATCCGCGCGTCACGAAGGTCGGTAAACTTCTGCGCAGGACAAGCATAGATGAGCTTCCGCAGCTTTTTAATATACTGAAAGGCGACATGAGTGTGGTAGGTCCCAGACCGGAGCGCCCGCAGTTCGTGGAGAAGTTTAAGGAGGAAATTCCCCGTTATATGGTGAAACATCAGGTAAGACCGGGCCTCACCGGATGGGCGCAGATCAACGGCTACCGTGGTGATACTTCCATCAAACGCAGGATTGAGTACGATATTTTCTATATTGAAAACTGGACGATGTCCTTTGATATTAAGATTATGTTTCTGACGATTTTTAAGGGCTTCATTAATAAAAATGCCTACTAGTGGGATAATAATCTGAAAAGCTGATCGGGATCATGATTCTTAAGAAAATAGAAAGATTTATGGAATAAATGCCGATTATGTTGCAATTATGTCAAGATATAGTATAATCATAGTTGAGCTTACGCTACAGCTTGACTTTTTATGTTATTGTATGAGAAAATGTAAGTTGGTATTATTTATGTTACTATTCACGGTCTGCTACACTGCGAGGTGTTTTTTGTGAGTGGAGCAAAGCGGAAGTCACAGAAAACCCGAGGGTAGTAGCGCCAAAATGCGACTTTGGAGCATTTTGTGTGCATCATGTTACTATGAGCGGCGAAGCCGTGAATAGTAACTTATTTACGACTATGTTTAATTAAGGGAGTACGACGTATGGCTAAGTATTATGAAGATGAATATGAAGATGAACGTCCGAGAAAGAAATCTTCCTCCGGAAGCGGGAACAAGAACGGCGGTAAACGTCCGGCAGGGAAGAAGGGTTCCGGAAAGAAGTCTTCTAAGAAGCAGCAGGCTAAGAAACAGCGCACAAGAATTATTATTTTTGTGATAGAGATTATTATCCTCGTGGTTGCCGTGTTTGTCCTCTATGCCGTTATGTCGGCAACGACGAGCGGTAAAGTAAAGATAGATGAAGGCGATATCATCATCAACGATACGGTCAAGAAGGCGGAGGAGACTACGATGAAGGGCTATCGGAATATTGCCCTGTTCGGTGTGGATTCTACGTCCGGCGCTTTGACGAAGAATACACGAAGCGACACGATCATGATTGCTTCCATCAATCAGGATACGGGAGAATGTAAACTTGTATCGGTATATCGTGATACTTATCTGAATTTGAGTAACGATTCGTACAATAAATGTAATGCGGCCTATGCAAAGGGCGGTCCGGAGATGGCGATCAGCATGCTGAATATGAATCTGGATATGAATATCACGGATTTCGTCACAGTAGGTTTTGCAGGACTCACGGATACTATAGATGCACTTGGCGGTGTATATATCGATGTGGATGATGCGGAGATTGACCACCTGAATAACTATCAGCTCTGTATCGCCGAGGATCTGAAACGTTCCTATACACCGGTTTCATCTACGGGATATCAGCTCCTGGACGGTTTGCAGGCGACAGGCTATTGTCGTATCCGTTATACGGCAGGTGACGATTTCAAGCGTGCGGAGAGACAGAGAGAGGTTCTTTCGGCGGTAGCGGATCAGGCGAAGAAGGCATCCCTTCCGGTGCTGACAGAGACGGCTAACTCCGTATTTGATGAGGTATACACATCGCTGGATCTGGCGGAGATCGTGGAAATGTTGGGCAATGTGGGTAATTATTATATTGCTGATAAAGCGGGATTCCCGCAGGAGTCAAATCGTGCGACCGGTACGATCGGTTCTAAAGGCTCCTGTGTCGTTCCGGTCAGTCTGGAAGACAATGTTAAGTGGTTGCATCAGTTCCTGTTTAACGATTATGATTATCAACCTTCCGCGAGAGTGAAGGAGTGCAGTGATAAGATTTATTCCGATACGAACGGTTATCTGAAATAATAATGGAGCAA
>CAMWXF010000155.1 GCA_947178115.1 uncultured Lachnospiraceae bacterium | reverse complement strand
CCATGAAATACGCATATCACGTTCCTTCTCGGTAAGCTCTCTAAACGGCACATCCGTTCTGACCCCCATCTCGCGAGCTATATCCTTCATCAGCGACCACATGAGTGTCTGCCACGGTGCAACCGCGCCCTCATCTATCGACAAAGACTCGTCGGGAACTAATGTCGATTCGTCTACAATACGAACAATGCCCGTCCCGTCGCAACGCTTGCAGGCACCCTGACTGTTAAAAGCCAATTCTTCCGCGCCCGGTGCAAAAAAACGTTCTCCGCAAACGGGACAGACAAGCTCTAATTCCGCCGCAACGTTCAAGGAAGGTTCTGTATAGTGTCCGTTCGGACAGCGGTGACTGGCAAGACGCGAAAACATTAAACGCAGACTGTTCAATAGTTCCGTTCCTGTTCCGAACGTACTGCGTATTCCCGGAACGCCCGGGCGCTGCCGAAGAGCCAACGCGGCGGGAACATACAGCACCTCATCTACCTGTGCTTTTTCTGCCTGCGTCATACGTCTGCGCGTATAGGTTGACAGCGACTCTAAATACCGTCTTGAACCCTCCGCATATAAAATGCCAAGCGCAAGCGAGGACTTGCCCGACCCCGAAACACCCGCGATTCCCACGATTTGATTCAAAGGTATATCCACATCAATATTTTTCAGATTGTGTACACGTCCGCCGCGAACCTTGATTTGCCCAGGCACATTATGGTTCTCTTTCATCGCTTGATTTCTCCGCAATATATTACTTTTACCGACCTTCATAATGTGTCGCAACACTCTTCATATAATCAATAATCGTCAAATGCTGTGGGCAGACACCTTCACACTGGCCACACGCGATACAGTCGCTTGCCTTGCCGAATTTATGTGTCAATACATCATAATTCGTAAAATTGATCGTCCAGCCTTTTTCCTCCAGATGTTCGCGCATATCTTCATTGTAGATTGAAAAATACTGCGGAATCGCTATCTTCTTCGGACAGCCTTCCGTACAATAGGAACATCCGGTACATGGTATCGCGATCTGGCTGTTGATGATATCAGCCACCTGAAAACACAATCCCTTCTCATCCTCTGAAAGAGGTTCAAAATCCCCCATGTAACTCAAATTATCCTGCATTTGGGAGAGATTGCTCATGCCGGACAGAACGACCATCACATTCGGCAGGCTCGCCGCAAAACGGATCGCCCAACTCGGCACAGATCTCTCACTGTCATAGTCAAGAAACAATTTTTCCGCTTCTTCCGGAATCCTTGCAAGCGTTCCGCCTTTGACCGGTTCCATGATAATTACCGGTTTCCCGTGCTTAACTGCCACTTCATGACAGGCGCGGGAATGTACCCACTGACTCTCCCAATCCAGATAATTGATCTGGAGCTGCACAAACTCCATTTCCGGATGCTTTGTCAATATCTCATCCAGCAATTCCGGCGTGTCATGAAATGAGAAGCCCGCGTGCTTTACCAGTCCCTTCTCCTTCTTATCTAACAGCCACTGAAAACAATCCAGCTTCTCATACTTGGGAAGCATACTCGTTTCGATTCCGTGAAGCAGATAATAGTCAAAATATCCGGCACCCGTCTTTTCAAGCTGGGCATTAAATATCTTATCCCTGTCCTCCGGGGAATTGACAAAGCCGGCGTGAAGCTTCGTCGCCAGAGTGAAGCTCTCCCTCGGATACCTGTCCACAAGCGCTTCTTTGGCGGCATTCTCACTGGCAAATCCATTATACATCCATGCCGTATCAAAATAGGTAAACCCTTTCTCCATGAACAGATCCACCATCTGTTTTACCTGTTCTATGTCTATATCCGCTGCGTTAGATCTATCCTTTAGCGGCAGACGCATCAATCCAAATCCTAATTTCTTTTCCGGTAAAAAATCCATGATATCCCTCCTTATAAATTCTATCACAGGGTATTTTCTTATTTCCCTTTTAACACACGATCCACCCTATCATGTAAATCCTGTTTGTTAAAGGGTTTGATCACATATCCTTCCACCCCAAGCTTAGCGCTTTCTACAACCATTTCCTTATCCTTCATGGATGTAAGCATAATAACGGGAATATCTTTGCCTCCCTCCATCTCACGGATTTCTTTCAGCGTCTCGATGCCGTCTACAAATTCCATCTGGATATCCATCAGAATCAGATTCGGTTTTTCCCGCTTCAGATATTGCACGGCACGCAGGCCGGAATTAACCGGAATAACCTCGTAGTCGCCCTTTAGCTCCTGTTCAATCACCGAAAGACTGATACTATTATCATCCACCGCCAATACTTTCAATTTTTCTTGCATCTATCATCCCTCCGTCTCGATCTGTTTTATCAAATCGCGCAACATCTGTTCCGCCGCCTCATCCTCATATAATTTCAGTTGTTCCTGTATCTCCTCCAGCCTTCTTTCCGTATCCGGAGACAGCCGGTATTGTAGAATATTCTCCAGCTTGCGGGCACAATCCTTGGCACGGAAATTCTCCAGACTGTCCAGAGCCTCCTTGATTTCCCGTATTAAATCCGCCCGTTCCATTTCCTGCGTCTTCTCTTTCACATCCTCCGTCTTCCGGTTCTTATCCAGGAACTCCTGAATATGCTTCAATTGCTCCTCATACTCCGTAAGCAGCTTGGAAATATGACTGTCTACAAAAGTCTCATCTCCTCTGTGCACGGCATTTTCATGCTCTCTTGCACTGTTTGAAATTTTCATTGCTCCCAAATTGGCGGAAGCACTCTTCAAACCGTGCACCTCTATGCCGTAGGTTTTATAATTCCCTTGTTCCCAAAGTTCCCGCAAGCGCACCAGCTTACGCTTTCCATCCAGACAATATAAACGCAAAAGCTCCTGATATTCTTCCTCGCTACCGGAATAATGCTTTGCCAACTCATCCGTATCAATTCCTTCGATCAGGATATTTTGAAATTCCTCATTCTTGTTATCGTCGGGCAATTCGTCTTCTGTCTGTAATTTGCCCACTGTTCTTTTTTCCTCTGGAATCCATCTGAGCAGCGCCTCATGTATCGGCCTTATTTCCAAAGGCTTCGTAATAAAATCCTGGAATCCGTTTGCCAGAAAGCTTTCCCTGACACCCTCCATAGCATTGGCAGTCAGTGCAATCATAATCGGCAGTCTGCCGTTTTCTCCACAGTCATTCCGAATAATGCTCGCGGCCTCTAACCCATCCATTTTGGGCATCATGTGATCCATAAAAATAATATCATAACGCTTGTTACGGACAAGCTCTATTGCCGCCGGTCCGCTGTCGGCTTCCTCAATTTTAAAACCATAAGTCTGCAGCCGGAGTTTTGCTACCTTTCTGTTAATCATATTATCATCTACTACTAACGCTGTACAGCCTTTTACTGAAAATGGCTCCAGATTTTCTTCCGCCTGAACCGCTTTCTCCGGAACCTCGGACAAAGGTCTTCTGTCCATGATTTTCTGCGGAATTTCCACAGTAAAGGTAGATCCCTCACCATATACGCTTTCTACTCTGATCGTCCCTTTCATCAAATTGACGTAATGCTTCGTAATAGACAGCCCGAGACCTGTTCCCTCCACGCTTCTGTTTCTCTTAGAATCCACTTGCTGGAAATTCTCAAATATTCCTTCGATATCTTCTTCACGGATGCCGCAGCCTGTATCCTCAATCCGGAAAGTCAGAAGCTCTATGTCCTCCGTTTCTCCCGGCATCCCTGCCACAGAAATCTTGACGTGACCTTTCTCGGTAAACTTCAGGGCATTATTCAGAATGTTGATCAAAATCTGCTTAATTCTGCCCTCATCACCCAGATACCGACACGGAATGGACATATCAAACTCGCTTTCCACCATCAGTCCACGCTGCGATGCCACAATATCCATCATATTCAGCACTTCATTCACAAGCGTTTTCACATGGTATTCTACCGGCACCAGCTCCATCTTTCCGGCTTCCACCTTAGACAAATCGAGAATATCATTGATCAGTGCCAGAAGATTTCTTGAGGACGACTTGATATCACAGGCATACTCATATACCTTCCGTCCTCTGCTTTCTTCCATAATAATATCGCTGAGGCCCACTATCGCATTCATCGGCGTCCGGATTTCATGAGACATATTGGCAAGGAACGCACTCTTGGCAACATTTGCCTGCTCCGCCTGTTTCTGCACTCTCTTAATCTCTTCTATATAATTTCTCGTCTCCGTCATGTCCAGAATCAGGACAACATAACCTTTATTATTCCCGAACCTATCCCGAATCTGCCTCACATGACTCTGGTAAAAGCAGTCGTTTAAAAAAAATTCCTTCTTTACATCATCGTCAAGAATCTCTTTCGGAAAGCCCTCCAGCTTATCAGCAAGCTTTCCTATCGCGTTGTTGTCTAAATCTTTAAAAATACCTGCAGCCGCCGGATTATAATTGACAATCCGTTTCTGTTCGTCCAGTGCAATCACACCGTCGCTCATACTATTAAGCAGAATCTCCGAAGCCATACTGCTGAAATCAAAAACTTTCCTTCTCCATATCAGGATGACCACGGCTGAAAGAATCAGCCCTAAAGTAAAGGGCGTCGGATCATATACATCCGTCAGCTTCATAGAATAGCAGACAAGCGCCACAATCGGCAGGAAGGATAAGCCAAGAATCAGCTTATATTTCCTATCCGCTGTATACTCCGACTTCTTGATGCAGACATGAAGCAGCGCATACAAAGACAATGCATAAGGCACAATCGAACCGCACACCATAAAAAGTCCGTATCCCGGTCCATACTCCAGACTCAGATATCCATGCCCCTGCGCAGTTACCAGCCATTCTATCTCGCGATAATAAAGTTTATGTAAATTACAAGTTAAAACAAGCCCCAGAATAATGACGTCTACGATCTTCAAGAACCTAAATATCTTAATCGGCGCTTTTTCAAAACAATAGTTAAATATGAACTCACAGTAACTGATCGGAATCGTCAACGAACCCATGTACTGTACCTTGACAGCCACCATTGCCGCCTCCACCGTTGGCGCCGTTATTTCCAGCAAATATCCCGCATTCTGCACCAACGCTCCAATCAAAAAACACATCATCAGCTTCTGCTCTCTGGAGCCGCTCCCCTGAAGCAGAAACAATAACGCAATCGCAATTATACAAATACCAAAAATCTCAAGACCAATAAATACAATATCCATAACTTTATATCACCACGCAGAGAGCTTTCTACTTTTACATAAAAATCCATTTTTATGATATCAATTATCTTGGCAATTGTCCATACTCTACTGCCGGCAGGTGTTCATTATTTCAAATAATTCACTCCCAGAATGGCCGCTCCCAGAACAGCAAGCACAACACCGGTTGCACGGTTTAATGTCACTGCACTGGCTTTATTTGCGAACT
>CAMWXF010000154.1 GCA_947178115.1 uncultured Lachnospiraceae bacterium | reverse complement strand
TTTCCTCGGGCGACGAGCCGGATGGTGCCGCGAACTTCTTTGCCACCGCTTTTCAGAATGCTAAGATCAAAGAAGCGGTGAGTAAGCTGTTAAACGAGAGGGACGGATTGGCGTTAGGTATCTGTAACGGTTTTCAGGCGCTTATTAAGCTGGGGCTGGTGCCTTACGGTGAGATCGTCGGACAGAAAGAAGATTCTCCGACGCTGACTTTCAACACAGTAAACCGTCATATTTCCAAGATGGCATATATTAAGGTGGTTTCCAATAAGTCTCCGTGGCTGCAGGGAGCGGCACTTGGGAATACTTATGTAAACCCGGCGTCCCACGGAGAAGGTCGATTTGTAGCGCCGAAGGAATGGATCGATAAACTGTTTGCAAACGGGCAGGTTGCCACACAGTATGCTGACACGGACGGAAACGTGTCTATGGACGAAGAGTGGAATATCAACGGTTCCTACGCTTCTATCGAGGGTATCACGTCTCCCGACGGACGTATATTAGGTAAGATGGCGCATTCCGAGAGAAGAGGAGAGGGCGTTGCGATCAATATTTATGGAGAGCAGGATTTGAAGATATTTGAGTCCGGTGTAGCATATTTTAAATAATGTTGATGAGAAAGGCCTCATGTTTGGGAACATTCCCTGCAGGAGGTCTTTTCGGAGTAAAGTATAAAGCATAGAGGCGGCAGCAGGCGCGGCAATGCGGAGTAAAGCGTAAGAGCGGCAACAGGTACGGAAGTGAGGAGTAAAGCGTAGGACAGCGACAGACGCAGAAATGAGGAATCAGTATGGGAATAATGAATCAAACAGAGAAAGAGATGAATACAGAGGCAGTGAAGGAGAATGCAGTCGGAGCGGAGCAGGCGACGGCGGACCAGACGATAACAGACCGGTCGGCAGAGGTAAAAAGCGATTCTATGCGGCAGGAGTATGCATTTGCGGCAGATGCGAAGTTACGGGAATGTAAGTTCTGCCGGGTTATGATACCGAAGAAGGCTAAGATATGTCCGAACTGTAAGATGGTACTTAAGAAACATACAGGGATTAAGGTTGCAGCAGTGGTTCTGGTGATTGCAGCGATAGGAGGCGGGTTGTGCGCCTATATGGGACTGTTGCCCGATTATGCTGCACCAGCATGGATGGCGAAGAACAAGCCGTCGGAGCCGGTCATGTCGGTAACTACGGTGGAGGCACCGGAGACAGCAGCCGGTGCGCAAATTGTAGAGTCTGTGGACGTGGCGATGGCTACGGATCTTCCGAAACCGGATGCGGCAGAGACGGAACTGGAAGAGAAGATAGCGCAGTCGGTAAATGACATGACGGCTAAGAAGCCGGAAACAGAAACGGTGTTAACTGAGGAAAAAGACCAGTCAGTAACTGACAATGCCGCAGATGGGAATGAGAGGGCTGTCAAAGACACTGAGACTGACTCGGAAGAAGATGGAGAAAACAGCAAGATAGAAGTTGTCGACAAGGAAACTGAGCGGAGCGGTGATGAATCAGAAGTTAGCGGCAAGGCAGCAGGACGTACCGGCGAAGAACAGGAAACTATCGGCAAAACAGTAGCGCGTAACGGTGAAGAGTCGGAAAACATCGACAAGGCGACAGGGCGTACCGATGAAGAGCCGGAAGCTACCGGCAAGGTGGCAGGGCGTAACAGTGAAGAGTCAGAATCTACCGGCAAGACAGCAACGCGCAACAGCGGAGAGACAAAGGCTTCCGGCAACGCAGCAGATACAGAGGAAGGACAGGATGAGATGTTCCCGGAAGATATGGATGTAAACGAGGCCGCTTTCCGCGCAGACTGCGTGTGGAGAGATTACAAGGAGCTGCTTAGGAATGAGGATTATCTGGGTACGGCGGTTTGGCTGGAAGCGGAGGTAATCTGTCCGGTTGAGGGCGGACTTTTTGATGAAAATATCTACTATTTGTGCATGATGGAAGAGAGTAACGGAATCGAGCGCTATTACATTATCAGGGATGACAGGACGGAGGAGCAGCTTCTCATTCTTGAGGGAGATGTGCTTACGATATACGGGCGCTTGTTCGGAAACTGTAAGCTCCCGGCAAGTCTCATTGAAACCCGTCCCACAGTACCGGCGATCTCTATGCTGAGCTGTGATTTACAAGAGTAGATTAGTTGAACGGGACAATCTCTTGTGCTATAATGAGTCGATTGTGCGAAAAATTACATATAAAGAAGGAATCAGGTGACAGAATGAAAGCATTCTTAATTTTGGAAGATGGAACTCTTTTTGAGGGGACACATATCGGTGCGCAGAAAGAAGTCATCAGCGAAATCGTATTTAATACTTCTATGGCGGGATATCTGGAAGTACTGACCGATCCGTCTTATGCGGGACAGGCGGTATGTATGACCTATCCGCTGATCGGAAATTACGGTATTTGTAGGGAAGATATGGAATCCCGTAAGGCTTGGCCGGACGGATTTATTGTCAGGGAACTTTCACGTATTCCGAGCAATTTCAGATGTGATATGACGATTCAGGAGTTTCTGGAGGAGAATGATGTGCCAGGCATCGCGGGAATCGATACGAGGGCGCTTGTGAAGCTCCTTCGTGAAAAAGGAACGATGAACGGCATGATCACGACCAATGAGAATTATCAGTTAGATGAGATCCTTCCGAAATTGAAGGCCTACACCACCGGTAAAGTGGTGGATGTTGTGACCTGTAAAGAAAAATATACGCTGGCTGCCGCAAAACAGCTGTCAAACAACGGTACGATTTCCGGCAGTTCACAGTTTAGGAAAGAGGAATATGAGAGAGGAATCCGTGAAAAGAAACCTAGCATGGTGCGCGCGCTGAGCGGGCAGGGGTTGAAAGTTGCGTTGCTTGATCTGGGAGCAAAAGACAATATTGCCAAATCTCTCACGGCAAGAGGGTGTGAGGTGACGGTCTACCCGGCAGATACGAAGGCGCAGGAGATCATTGACGCGAAGCCCGACGGCATTATGCTGAGCAACGGGCCGGGCGATCCGAAAGAGTGCACGGATGTGATTGCCGAAATCAAGAAGCTGTACGATACGGACATCCCGATCTTTGCGATCTGCCTCGGACACCAGTTGATGGCGCTTGCCACGGGCGCGGATACTTTTAAGATGAAGTATGGGCACAGGGGCGGCAACCATCCGGTGAAAGATTTAGCGAACGGAAGAGTTTATATTTCTTCCCAGAATCATGGATATGTGGTTGATATGGACAAGCTGGACCCGAAGGTGGCTGTGCCTGCATTTATCAATGTCAATGACGGAACCAACGAAGGACTGTCTTATACGGGCAAGAATATCTTCACGGTGCAGTTCCATCCGGAGGCCTGCCCCGGACCGCAGGATTCAGGGGATTTGTTTGAACGGTTTATCACCATGATGGGGAGGAAGAAAGATGCCTAAGAATCCAAATGTTAAGAGAGTACTGGTGATCGGGTCGGGACCGATCGTGATTGGGCAGGCGGCGGAATTTGACTATGCGGGAACGCAGGCTTGCCGATCGTTAAAAGAAGAGGGAATGGAAGTCATTCTGGTGAATTCCAATCCGGCTACGATCATGACCGATGGCGACATCGCAGATAAAGTATATATTGAGCCGCTTACGGCCAAAGTGCTGGAGCAGATCATTATCAAAGAAAAACCCGATAGTCTGCTGCCGAACATGGGCGGACAGGCGGGCTTAAATCTCGGCATGGAGCTGGATGAGTCCGGTTTTCTGGCGGCTCACGGCGTTGCCCTGCTGGGCACCACCGCGAAGACGATCAAGAAGGCGGAGGATCGTCTGGAATTTAAGGAAACCATGGAGAAGATAGGGGAGCCATGTGCCCCTTCTCTTGTGGTGGAAAATATCGAGGACGGCGTTACTTTTGCAAATAAGATCGGTTATCCGGTCGTGCTTCGTCCCGCTTATACGCTGGGCGGCTCCGGCGGCGGTATTGCTCATGATCAGGTAGAGCTGGAGGAGATCCTTGCTAACGGTCTGCGGCTTTCCCGTGTGGGACAGGTCTTAGTGGAGCGCTGTATCGCGGGCTGGAAAGAGATCGAGTATGAGGTTATGCGGGACAGTGCAGGAAACTGCATCACCGTATGTAATATGGAAAATATTGATCCGGTGGGTGTGCATACGGGTGACAGCATTGTCGTGGCGCCTTCCCAGACTTTGAGTGATAAGGAATACCAGATGCTCAGAAGCTCGGCGCTGAATATCATCAACGAGTTGGGAATCACGGGCGGATGTAACGTACAGTTTGCTTTGCACCCTACCAGTTTCGAATACTGTGTGATCGAGGTGAATCCCCGTGTGAGCCGTTCCTCAGCACTTGCAAGTAAGGCGACGGGATATCCGATCGCAAAGGTTGCGGCGAAGATTGCCCTCGGCTATACGCTGGATGAGATCAAGAATGCCATCACGGGTAAGACTTATGCAAGTTTTGAACCGACACTGGACTACTGTGTTGTTAAGATCCCGAGACTTCCTTTTGATAAATTTATTACGGCAAAACGTACTTTGACGACGCAGATGAAAGCCACAGGCGAGGTTATGAGCATCGGCAATAACTTTGAAGGGGCGTTAATGAAGGCAATCCGTTCACTGGAACAGCATGTGGACTGTCTGCGCAGTTATGACTTCTCGGAGCTTTCCGCAGAGGAATTAAAAGACCGGATGAAAGTCGTGGATGACCAGAGGATCTATATCATTGCTGAGGCGATCCGCAAGGGTGTGGATTATGATACGATTCATGAAATTACCATGGTGGATCACTGGTTTATTGACAAGATTGCGATTTTGACGGAGATGGAAGCGGCGCTGGAAAAAGGTCCTCTGACGGTGGAACTTTTGAAAGAAGCTAAGAGAATCGAGTTCCCCGACAACGTGATCGCCAGACTGACCGGGAAGACTGAAGAAGAGATCAAGAAAATGCGCTACGACAACGGAATCGTTGCGGCGTTTAAGATGGTAGATACCTGTGCGGCGGAATTTGCGGCGAGCACACCTTACTATTATTCCGTGTTCGGTTCCGAGACGGAAGTGGTGGAGACCCATCCGAAGAAAAAAGTGCTGGTGCTGGGTTCCGGCCCTATCCGAATCGGACAGGGTATCGAGTTTGACTACTGTTCCGTGCACGCTACATGGGCTTTTGCAAAAGAAGGCTATGAGACGATTATTATCAACAATAATCCGGAGACGGTCAGCACCGACTTCGATATTGCACATAAACTCTATTTTGAGCCGCTTACACCGGAAGATGTGGAGAACATCGTCAATGTGGAGAAGCCTGACGGCGCGGTGGTGCAGTTTGGCGGACAGACGGCGATCAAACTGACTGAGAGTCTGATGAAGATGGGTGTACCGATCCTCGGCACGAAGGCGGAAGACGTAG
>CAMWXF010000153.1 GCA_947178115.1 uncultured Lachnospiraceae bacterium | reverse complement strand
GGTGTATAGAAGTTGTTCCATGAACCGATGAATGCGAAGATACACTGTGTCGCTACCGCCGGCTTCATCAGCGGCATCGCGATCGTATTAAATGTCCTAAACTCTCCCGATCCGTCAATTCTTGCAGAATCCAGAATCTCCAGCGGCAGCGCACTGATCATATACTGCCTCATGAAGAATACCGTAGCGGGCGCCGCAATTGCCGGAATGATCAACGGCATATAATTGTTACCCCACCCAATTTGATATATAAACCTAAAGAAACCGATGGATGATACCTGTACCGGAATCATCATGATCGCCATAATGAATGCCCACGCAAAACCGGCTCCCTTGAATTTATATGCGGTCACGCCATATGCGGTCATCGTCGAGAAATATACAGCCAGAACTGTGGAACCTCCCGCGATGACCAGACTGTTGGTCATATATCTCCACAGAGGTACACTCTGACTCGCCTGATAGAGCAGCTTCTGCCAGTTCTCCATCAGATAATGGGACGGAATCAGTGTAAAGCTGGACTGAATATCCACACTGGTTCTGGTTGCATTCACGATCATGATCCAGAACGGGATCAAACTCAAAATACACAGGAAGATACAGATCGCATTACGAATGATCTGCTGTATCATAATACTGGCATGTAAGCCACCGTCTTTTTCTTTATTCATGATCAATTCGCCCCCTTTCTTGCTTTCTGTGCCGCTTTAATGGCTTTCTTCTCCCTAATGGCATCCTTATCCCTCATAATATAGAACAGTGCAAGTGAGAAGAACAGGGTCACCACAAACAGCACCAAAGATACCGCTGAAGCCTTACCCATCTGTCTCGCTCCGCTGAATGCCAACTCTCTTATGTACATAGTCATCGTTCTGGTGGTGTAATCCGGATCACCATATCCGCTTGTCGTCAACAGCTTCGGAATATCATACATCTGCAGTCCGCCGATTGCGGAGTTTACCAGTGAGAACAGCATAATCGGACGAAGCAAAGGCAAGGTTACGCTCTTGAATATCTGCCAACTTGTGGCACCATCCACTCTGGCTGCCTCAAACAGTGACGGGCTGATACCCAGCACACCCGCTGTCAGGACGATCATCGTATTGCCGTACCACATCCAGAAATTGATAAAGGAGATAATACTCCTTGTTGCCCATTTCGTATTTAGGAATTGGTAGGGTACATCCCAGATACCGCTGTTTACAAGGAACTGGTTGATCGGTCCGTTCGGGTAATCGAACAGTTTGTAGAACAGCACGGAGATCGTAGCCGCCGTGATGATGTTGGGCATAAATACAAGGATCTTATATGCGCCCTGCGCTTTGATCTTTACTCTCGTATCCGTGAACCATACCGCCAGAAGCAGCGCCAACAGAATCTGCGGCAGGAAGTTCATCAGCCACATGATCAGAGTAGCGCCCAGCGAACGGAACGTATAGGTATCGAACAGCGATCCATCGCTGCCCACGAAGATCGTCGAAAAGTTCTGAAGACCGTTAAAGGTAGGACCCACTTCCACGTTCCACATCGTATCCGTATAATTCTCACAGAAAGCCAGACCGAGTGTATAGATCAAAGGCCATAATTGGAATATCGCGAATACAATAAAAAACGGAGCAATGAAGTAATATCCATAGCGGCCGTATTCCACTGTCTTATGCTTATTGCTCTTACTCTTTGCCATTTCTCCACATCCTTCTTTTTTAATTTTTCTGCCTCTGACCGCGTCACAGGCATTTGACAATTCTCTGTCAGCCGGAGCACTCTCAAAAAACTGTGCCGCGGTCTTTTCTTCTTAAGATTGCTTTTAAATATCTGTACCGGCCCGAAGAGCCGGTACAGACTTTATTATATTACTTATTCTGACTTATTCTGTTTTAACTCTCAATAATTACTCAAATGTCAGTGAAGGATAAGCCTCTGCTACTGCTGCCTTGAAGTCTGCGATAGCTGTCTCTTTGTCCTTGTTGCCAAGAGAGTACTCTGTAATCTGTGTACCAAGGAGATCGTTAACCTTCTGGTCATATGCGCTCATGAAGGATACATCTACATTGTCTGCCAGAGGAGAGAATACTGCGATGAAATCCTGACCGCCCAAGAAGTCGTATGCGCCTGCGCCCTGATCGGACAGAGTCTGCATAGCTGTCTTGTTGTTTACATAGTCCAAAGTCTCGGAAGACATCTTTGTCATGATCTCTGTATCACAGCAAAGACCCTTCATGATCTGTCCAGCCAGCTCTTTATCAGAACATCCAGCTGTTGCGCCTAACCATGTACCACCCCAGTAGTAAGGCATCGGTCCCTGACACATATTCCAAAGACCATAAGTACCTTCGCCTACAGCAGAGCCGCCGCAGTTAGCCTTGATTGTCCAGTGCAAGAACCATGTACATCCGAAGTAACCGAATACAGAGTCTGTAGAAGGACCTGCGTTCCACTCGTCAGTCCACGTAGATGTTTTCTGTGTCAAATCTTCCTGCTCCAGTGTCTTAACCATATCCATGTACTGCTCCATGATCGGATCCATACGGAATACGCCGTTGTCGTCTACCCAAGGATTCTCCATGTTGGATCTGAATACTTCTGCGATATCGCCGTTAGAAGAAAGGATTCTTGTAGCGTCGCCGGATTTCTCTTTGATCTCATGTGCCGTAGCTACGAAATCATCCCATGTGCTGATCTTAGCCTGCATCTCCTCAGGGCTTGTTACGCCGAGAAGGCTCTCAGCAAGGTCAGTTCTGTACATAAAGGAACCGGGACATGCCTGCCAGGAAAGACCCTTTATGGCACCGTTTCTCTTATCGGTAGGAACTGTGAGGGTGTAAGGATACATCTCACCAAGGTCTGCATCTGTGAGACCAAGCTCTTTAATATCTAATGTCTGATCGGAGTTGGTATACTTCATGATGTAAGCAGCCTCGAAAGCGATCATATCAGGATAGTCCTGTGCGTCAGGAGCCTGTAACAGCTGGTCAATTCTCTCCTGGTAGATACCGGAGTCACCAACGTTTACATACTCTACTCTGTCTTCCATACCCGGATTTGCTGCGAATACATAAGCAAGTCTCTCCTGTAACTCTGTATTCCAAGAGTAGATATAGAACTTGTCGCCGGAAGCAGCGGGTGCTGCATCATCAGCGGGTGCTGCGTCCTCTGCCGGAGCTGCGTCCTCTGCCGGAGCAGCGTCTGCAGCGGGTGCTGCGTCGTCAGTTGCAGGTGTGGTAGCGGTTCCGCCGCCATTTCCACCACAGCCTGAAAGCACACTTGCGATCATGGCTGTTGAAAGAATTACACTAAGTAACTTTTTCTTCATGAATAATTTCCTCCCTTTGAGAATAATATTTTGATATTGCTATCAAGTTACTTCTGCATTTATTTAATTATCAGTTAAACTGATATAAATGCCTCATTTTAAGCAGGCCACCGATTTGCCTTCATACACCTCACCCTCCACAACGATCTGTTCAATCAGTGTCGTTTTCGGATGTTCGATCAGACTGATTACTTTCTCGGCTGCTCTCCTGCCGAGCTGAGTCGTATCCTGTTTCAGTGTTGTCAGCTTCGGTTCTATATGTCTTGCAATTCTGATTCCGTCGAATCCTACGACTGAGATATCATCCGGAACAGACAGCCCACGTTCCTTAATCACATTGATGCCGCCGTAACAGGCGAAATCATCAGGATAAAATATACAAGTGGGTCTTTCCCTCAACTCCAGAAGTTCTGCCGTCGCTATACCGGATGCCTTCGTATCTCTGTACGCCGCGGCCTTTATGTATTCGTCCGGAATCTTTAACCCCAGTTCCTCCGCCGTCTTATAAAAAGAAGCCAGCCTTCTCTGGGTAACCGCCACCGACGAATTAACTCCATGAATATAAGCGATTCTTCGGTGTCCTTTGTTATATACATATTGTACAAGTTCGCGCATTCCCTTGACATTATCCGATACCACCGAACATACATTATTAAATACGTGGTCGATCGTGACGGTGGGAATACTGCTGTTTACCAGTTCCAGCACTTCCGGATCATGGAAGTTAACACATACGATAATCACTCCGTCAAAGCCTCTGTATCTGCAGTGTTCCAGATAGGACATCCTGTTATGCCTTGTTCTGCACCCGTTGATAAAGGTGATGTCATATCCTTTCTCTTCTGCCGCACCCTTGAGGCTGTCAAGCACATAAGCGAAATAGTCATGTGTCAAACCGCTGTGGTCATCTTCCTCGAAGAGCACACCCAGATTATGCGTGCGGTTCGTCTTAAGCGCCTTCGCCGCCGAGTTGGGAAAGTACCCCATCTGTTTCGCTACCTGTCTGACACGGTTCTTTGTCTCCGCGCCAATGTCAGCGTGATCGTTCAGTGCCTTGCTTACAGTTGCCACGGAAACTCCACACGCGACCGAAATATCTTTCATCGATACCATAACTGCAAGCTCCTGTCTTCTCTTACATCTACGGCTCCTTCACGGTTCTTATCTTAATACCCTGGATCTACTGCCCTACTCTTATGACTTAGACTTTGATTTCGATAACTCCATGAAACAAGCCTTTTATATCTTAATCGTTTTCGTAATTACAGTCTATATCACTTTTGACAGTTTTGCAAGAGAAACTTTGTTTTTTTTGTTCAACTTTTATATTTTTGTACAATTTACACAGTTTCGAAACCCGTTTTTTAACACCTTCTTACAAATTTATTCACAATCTGTTTACAATTGCGCCGAAAACTTATTAAACGTTTTCGTTAATTTTCGCGAACTACTCTGCGTACTTCCTTTTTCTTCCTTCCGATGGTACGATTATGATTGCAATTCCTTTCTGTATTATGTATAATTGCATCATCATTATATTGTATATTTTCCGTACACTTTATACTTATATTCTTTGATGGTGCACGGGCACAATATACAGCTTCACATTTATCTTAATCGTTTTCTATATTTCGCTTCATATATTTATATATCAACAGCACATCAACAGAAAAGGAGAAAATCACTATGAAATTTGGCTATTTCGATGACGCCAACCGTGAATACGTCATCACCACCCCTAAGACCCCTTTACCGTGGATCAACTATTTAGGATGTAATGAGTTCTTCAGTCTGATTTCCAACACCTGCGGCGGCTATACTTTCTATAAAGATGCCAAGCTGCTGCGCATGACCCGTTACCGTTACAATGATGTACCGAATGACATCAATGGTAAATACTTCTATATTAAAGACGGCAATACCGTATGGAATCCGGGCTGGAAACCTACCCAGACAGAGCTTGACAGTTATGAGTGCCGCCACGGCATCGGTTACAGCCGTTTTACCGGTAAGAAAAATGATGTGGAAGCCTCCGTGCTCACCTTCGTTCCCATGGACGACAACTGCGAGATCAGTCAGGT
>CAMWXF010000152.1 GCA_947178115.1 uncultured Lachnospiraceae bacterium | reverse complement strand
CAGGAATTGTCTGCGGCAAGCCAGGAAGTAAACAGCAGAGTCGAGGATCAGAATGCGGAGATGAACAATATAAGTGGTGCCATGCATGAACTGGATGGCGTTGTTAAGCAGTTAGATGATATTATCGGGAAGTTTGAGATATAAGATTATAATGTGAGATTTGGCATAGAGCCAGGGCTTATGCATGAAGGAAGCCGCCGCTGTCGTGGATGAGGGCTCATCTGCGCCTGCGGCGGTTTTCCGGGTTTAACTTATGTTATGATAATAAAACACAGTGGAAATCATGCGCCCGCATATCAAACTATTTGTTTTCTTAAGACTAATTTAACTAAGAATAAAGTGTTTTTGTCAAACGTTGCAGGCAAATAATCGGGAGTGCAGATTTGAAATATGCAGGTTATGGAAAGGACGAGATTTTTATGATAAAGGTAGCATTTTGTGACGATGAGTTGTCTGCATTAAATGAAATCAGAGTCCTGCTCGACCGGTATTGTGCAGAACGCAATCAGGAAATCGGATGTACGGCTTTTCATGGTCCCTTAGAATTACTATCTGAGATTGAGAATGGGCTTCGTCCGGATATTCTATTTCTTGATGTTATTATGCCGGATGGAAACGGAATCAACGTGGCAAAAGAGATTCGCCGGTATGATAACACTGTAAAGATCATCTTTCTGACTTCATCTGCCGAATATGCGGTGGAATCCTACACGGTCGGGGCGTATTTCTATCAGATCAAACCCATATGCGAGGAAAAATTTTTCCCTCTGATGGATGCAGTGATCTCTGAATGTGACAAGGAACAGCAGGATAGTCTGATCGTGAGATGTAGAGGCGGTATTGTGCGGGTTTGTCTGGAGGAACTGGAATACTGCGAAGTGATCAGTCACACTTTAAAATTTTATATGGAAAGCGGAAAAGTTTTGGAGAGCAGTGGTAGTCTGGATGAAGTATGCGATAAGCTCTTGCAGCATGATAATTTCCTGCGTCCTCATCGCTCTTTTTTAGTCAATATGGAATATATTCAGAACATCTCTTACAACGCGATCATAATGGATAATTCGGCGGAAATTCCCATTCCGCACGGGAAATGTTCCGAGATCAAGAACAGGTATCTTGAATACGCATTCAGCAGAAGACAGGTATTTCTATTATGAGTGGTATATATTTTAGCAATTCTATTGCTGTGGCGGTTTTCGGCATGATCTTATCCGCGGCGTTCTGTGATATCCTCTGGACGTGGCGGAAATGTCTGGTTATGGCGGGAAGCATGGCTGTAATTCTTTTATTTCAGGGATTTATTTACTTTCGGATCGGCGTGGATGTCGTCCAATATACATATCCGATGGTCACACACTTCCCTCTGATTATCGTACTTTGTGTTCTCAGTAAAAAAAGACTCTGGCCGACGATCTCGGTGCTGACGGCATACTTGTGCTGCCAGACCCGTCGGTGGCTGGCGCTGCTGATTGTGGCAATATTCTCGGGCGGTGCGGCGATGCAGAGTATAGCCGAGCTGGTTATGACGCTGCCGCTGCTGCTTATTTTGCTGCGTTTTGTTGCGCCGTCCGTGCGCTCCATTTCACGGCATACTTTTACGGCACAGTGGCAGTTTGGTTTGGTTCCGGCACTGTATTATGGTTTCGATTATCTGACGGGTGTCTACACGAATCTGCTTTTGGACGGCGCTTTGGTTGCGGTGGAATTTATGCCGTTCGTATGCAGTGTGGCATATCTGGTATTTATTGTTTACTATTCGGAGGCGGGGAGAATCCGCAGTCAGCTCGAACAGATGCAGGCTGTTCTGAATCTGCAGATTACGCAGGCGGTCCGTGAAATCGAAGCCTTGCGCGAGTCATGGCAGAAAACCAGAACCTACCGTCACGATCTGCGCCACCATATGCAGTATATTTCCTCTTGTATTGAGAACGGGCGGCTTGAGCAGGCACAGGGATATATTCGTGAAATCTGTTCGGAAATTGAGATGAACGAAGTGGTAGTCTATTGCGAAAATGAGGCGGCAAATCTGATATTCTCCGCTTTTGCCGGACGTGCGAAAGACTGCGATATTCCGATTACAATCCGGACGGGAATTGCGCAGAGTATTTCGATTTCCGAAAGCGATTTGTGTGTGCTTTTGTCCAATGCACTGGAAAACGCTTTGCGCGCCTGCCGGAGACGGAAAGACAAAGGATTATCCGCAATGATTGAAGTTGACGCATATCAAAGGAACGGAAAATTCTTCCTGCAGGCAATAAATTCCTGCGAGGAGGATATTGGCTTTGAAAACGGGCTGCCCGTCACGAATAAGCCGGGACACGGGATCGGTGTGCGCAGTATATGCGCTGTGGTGGAGCGGTATAACGGCATATACAGTTTCTCAGTTAAAGATGACAAGTTTATTTTGCGGGTGTCTCTTTGAAGCGATGGTCGATTGAAGTCGATTCATGGGCGATTCGTGAAAAAACAATCTTTTTTGCAAGCAATTATGATACACTGCTTAAATAACGATCTGATATTGAAGCAGGAAGAATTCAATATTTGTTATTGTGTAATGATATGCATGAATATGTCTGAAATTTCAGCGTCTGAGAGAATGTAAATGAAGATGAAATTGAGAGGAAACGGTTTTTTCTGGGTTTTACTTAAATTGAATATGCTGCCGATTATATTATTAACCTTGGTGATCACAATGTTCAGTGCTGTTCGGTTTGCCGCATCCATGAATGTGGAAACCAAGAACGGGCTGGTAAATCTGTGTCATACAGTCGTCACTTTATACGATACCGCATATGAAGGGGATTATCATATAGAAGACGAAGGAGACATTGCTTATATGATGAAAGGAGAGCACCTGTTAGACGGTGACTTTTCGATTATTGATTCCATTAAGGAGAAGACCGGCGTCGATATCACGATTTTTAATCAGGATACCCGTGTGATTACAACGATCCAAACGAGCGATGGGGTCCGAGCAATCGGAACCAGGGCAAATGATACGGTGGCAGAGGATGTGTTAAAGAGCGGGCAGCCGCATTTCTATTCGAGTACGATGGTGGAGGGTGTCCGGTATTTTTCTTATTATGAACCGCTCTATGCATCTGACGGAACTTGCATCGGTATGATTTTTCTCGGGAAACCATCTGCGGAAGTGGAACGGCTGGTGTATGATTCGGTTGCACCTACGATTGCATTCGGTATTCTTACGATGCTGATCGCATGTGTTGTGACAATACGTTTTTCCGGTAATCTTGTAAATGCGATTCGGAGAACGGAAGCATTCGTGGTGTCAATCGCGCAAGGCGAGCTTCATACAGAGCTTGACGCAGATGTTATGGAACGCAAGGATGAATTGGGACATATGGGCCGCTGCCTGATCCGGATGCAGAAGTCGCTGCAAGAGCTGGTGGAACAGGATATTCTCACGGGTTTATATAATCGGAGGAGCGGCGAGAAATTATTGCGGAGGACGTGTGAAAATTATCGGAAGGAGGGGACTCCCTTCTGTGTTGCAATCGGTGATATAGATCATTTTAAGAATGTTAATGATACTTACGGTCATGAATGCGGTGATGTAGCGCTTGCAATGATATCCGAACGGATTAAGGAACATATGCAGGGCAAGGGATTCGTCGCCAGATGGGGCGGCGAGGAGATGCTATTGGTATATGATAATATGCAGCTTGACACGGCGGTGTCCTGTATGCAGGAACTGCTGGAAGAGATCCGCACCCAGCGCATTATTTACGGCGATACGGTGTTGGGTCTTACGATGACTTTTGGCATCACGGAGGGAAATGACGGGAAGGTCGAGCACATCGTACGCGACGCGGACGCAAAGCTGTACGAAGGAAAGAACAACGGTCGTAACAGAATCGTATATGAAGCGATTTGAGAGAGTGTAGAATTGAAATTGAATTGAAACATGAATCAATGGGAAGCCTGCTTTTGTTCCGGAAGTGGAACGGAGGCAGGTTTTTATGTTACAGCAATACGGAATATTTCAGCGGGAGAGGGGTAAAAAAACCGTGCGATTAATATATTAAGGTGACAAAAGGCATGCTGTTCGATACTTTTACAAATATAGTTCGAATGCTAATATACAGTCAAATACTCATTTGATAATGTAGGTTGTTTGGCGCTGCCAACAATGGAGAAAATGAAAGGAAAAATGTATGAAGAAAAATGATTTGGTAGAAAGATTATATGTTTGTGTAGATGGAGATATGCCGCTGTTACAGGAGGGAATCAGTGCCGTTGTCTGTAAGGAATTACCGAATATCAGATTACTGCAACATGAGGAAAAATATCAAAGTGAACAGGTACTTTTAATTTTATGTGTTGCAGATCCTAAGAAAGCGGTACCGTTACTTCAACAATATCGGGAAAGCTATCCCGCTTTGAGGACAGTTTTGCTTTATGACAATACGAAATCGGCAGATATGCTGAATTGTCTGTCCATGGGATGTTGTTGTGTTATTAAAAGTTCTTTATCAAAAGCAGAGTTGATCGGATGTATTCGTATGGCTGGAAACAGCCTGTTTTTATGGGATCGGGATCTGGCTTCACAGTTATTATATGAAATGGAGAAACATCACAGTTTTATTGAATTATTGCGAGGGGAGGTAATGGTAAATATTCCTACACAAAGAGAAATTGAAATTGCCAAGTGTATTCTGGCGGGGATGAGTAATGAGGATATCGGAAAAAAATTATATCTCGCACCCGGAACGATTAAAAACAGTATCGCCATGATTTTAGAAAAATATGAATTTCATAGCAGGGGACAGATTATCAGTTTACTTACACTTTAATATAAGTGCCGATTGGTATGCGGGAACGGCACTTGGAACTGAATGCAATAAAATGCACAATACAGACAGGTTATAAACCGGAAAAGGAGGATACAAAATGGCAAATGAATTAACACAACTTACTGTAGTAAATGAAGGGGGATACCGGTATGATTTGATGGAGCTTCCCCCGAAAGATTCACCGGGAATTATGCAAGCCGGGAAGGAAATCTTGCAGGATATGCAGGTGGACAGCATTATCCAGAATCTGGAGAATGTAGCAAGACTGATGTTCGTGGCATATAACGCACTGGGTGGCACGATGGTACAGGCTAAGATGTCGGGGCTGCAAAAAAACTATCTGGATCTGATGGATGACAGCGAACAGACGATTATTACTTTTGAATACAGATCTCAGGAAATATGTGTATTCGTGGCAAAGGCGTATGGGTGGCTGATCAAAGGAAAGGAGAAAATGGCGGTCAAACAGTTCGATAAGTGCGCGAAGGCAGCGGCAGAAATGGCAGTAAAAGCAGAATTGTTGGCAGATGGATTCCGTAAGTTGAGTGATCAGGCGGAGCACGTATTGGAAAGTACGCAG
>CAMWXF010000151.1 GCA_947178115.1 uncultured Lachnospiraceae bacterium | reverse complement strand
CGGTCTCATAAGCCGGCACCACAATACTGAACAGTTCGGAATAGTCCGCCGTCTCCACACGCTGCGCTTCCAGAGTATCCGCAGAGGGTTCTCTGTAAAAATAATCCGCCTTCCTCTCCTCTTCTATCCGTTCCCGCGCCGCATAATAAGCATGCCGTACACCGTTTTTCTTAAGATAGTTGACGGTCTTTGTGAAATTACTGATCCTGAATATGTTATTTCCCATGTCCTGTCTCCACACGCAGCCTTAGCATGGTCTCCGGTGCCATACATCAAATTCAAATGCATGGCGCAATTTGCATCATAACCCTATATCAGCCGCCTAAATGATCATCGCCCTGCTTTACGCAGGGCGATATTCACCACAATCTATGATCTCTTCCGGCATTCTCCATGAGATTCTCCGGTCGCATCCCCTGCTCTTAGAGATATGCTTTCAGATCTTCCGTCAATTTATTCAGCTTATCATCGGCATCTTCCAGACTGCTGCCCTTCACACCCATATAGAACTTGATCTTCGGTTCCGTACCGGACGGACGTGCACAGCACCAGGAATCGTTCGTCAGGTCGAAGTAGAGTACGTTGGACTGAGGAAGCCCGGTTTCTCCTGTTTCTCCCGTCTCCAGATTCAATGTCTTTCCTGTGGTATAATCTCTGAACTCTTTTACTTTCAGATCTCCGAAATTCTTGGGCGGATTGCTTCTGAGTTTGTTCATCAGATCCTCAATCTCTTTCGCACCGTCGATACCCTTCATGGTGATGGAATACTGGCTCTCCTTGAAGTAGCCGTACTTCTCATACAGCGCGATCATCTGATCCCACACGGTCTTGCCGTTCTTCTTACACCATGCCGCCATCTCACACAGACACATAACCGCAACGATGGCATCCTTATCTCTGGCATGGGTTCCCGCAAGGCAACCGTAGCTTTCTTCCAGACCGAATACGTAGTTATTGGAATCGCTCTGTTCGAAGAGTTTGATCTGCTCGCCGATGAACTTAAAGCCCGTCAGCACTTCGATAAATTTTACATTATAATCTTCTGTGATCGCGCGCGCCATATTGGTCGTTACAATGGTGGTTACCAACGCAGGATTCTCCGGCATTGTGCCCGTAGCGGTTCTTTCTCTCAGAATGTATTCCGCAATCAGCATACCGGACATATTGCCTGTGAAAGGTACATACTCACCGGATTTGGTGTCCAGCGCATAGATTCCCAGTCTGTCCGCATCGGGGTCTGTCGCCAGCACAATATCCGCATTCTTTTCTTTCGCCAGCTTAAGCGCCAGTGTGAATGCCTTGGGATCCTCCGGATTCGGATACTCTAACGTGGTAAAGTCGGGATCCGGCATCTCCTGTTCGGGTACAACATATACATTCTTAAAACCAAGCTCAGAAAGGATCCTTCTGACCGGTACATTACCCGTTCCGTTAAAGGGTGAGTACACGATCTTCATATCCTCCGCCATATCTTTGATCACATCCGGATGGATGATCTGCTTCTTAAGCTCCGCCATGTACTTATCATCGATCTCTTTACCGATCACCACATAGAGTCCGGCTTTCTTTGCCTCCTCCTTATCCATGGTCTTTACGGTGTGGTAATCCGTTACATTGTTCACTTCCGTGATGATCTCTTTATCCTTAGGCGCGGTTACCTGTGCGCCATCCTCCCAGTAGCACTTATAGCCGTTATACTCCGGCGGATTGTGGCTTGCGGTAATCACGATTCCCGAGATACATCCCAGCTCTCGCAGCGCAAAAGATAATTCCGGTGTGGGTCTTAAAGCGTCAAACACATAAGCCTTGATGCCGTTAGCCGCCAAACACAGCGCCGCCTCGTCTGCAAACTCAGGAGATTTTCTTCTGGAATCGTAGGCGATCGCCACGCCCTTCTCTTCTCCGCCCTGTTTCTTTATATAGTTGGCAAGACCCTGTGTCGCTTTGCGTACCGTATAGATGTTCATACGGTTCGTGCCCGCGCCGATCACGCCGCGCAGACCGCCGGTACCGAAAGCAAGATCCTTGTAGAAACGATCCTCAATTTCTTTCTCATCGTTCCTGATCGCCAGAAGCTCCTGCTTAGTCGCATCATCAAAATAAGAGTCCTCCACCCAAAAGTCGAATTGTTCTTTGTAGCCCATGGTTTACCTCCGTTTCACATATTCATTATTCTGGTCTTCAATACTAAAAAATAAAGTTAATCAATCAAGCCTATTTTAGCACAATGTGAAGGCTCACGTAAACATATTTTGGAAATCTTGCACCTTGCTTCCCCTACACCTTCAACGCAAAATCACTTCGGTCTAATGAAAAGTTCGGATTATAGTAAGGATCTCCCGCTTCCAGCACTTCCTTCCACTTCAGCCGGAAAGCCTCGGACTCTTTATTGTACCGCTGCGCTTTCTCACCCTGATCATCCAGCCCGCGAGACACGGACTCAAAATGATACAGCTCCGCAAAAGGCGTAAATACGTTGACATACCCTGCCTTCCACGCGCGGACGCACAGATCCACATCGTTTAACGACACCGCAAAGCTCTCATCCAGCCCGCCCAGCTTGTCAAACAACTCTTTACTCATCATCAGACATGCACCCGTTACCGCCATCACGTTCTGCGCATAACACAGCCGCCCCATATAGCCCAGATTATTGCTGCTGACGCGGTAATGACTGTGACCCGCAGTTCTGTGCTGTCCCAGCGCCAGCACTACGCCGGCATGCTGAATGGTCCGGTCTTCATAAAAGAGCTTCGCACCTACCGCTCCCACATCCTTCCGCTGCGCATACATGAGCAGTTCCTCGATCCAGTCCAGTGTAATGACCTGCGTATCATTATTCAACAGCAGGATATAATCGCCCTGCGCATGGGATACACCCAGATTATTAATCTTGGAATAATTAAAATCTCCCTCATAAGTAATGACCTTGATATTCGGGTTTTCCTGTATTTGCTTATAATAATCAAAAATCTCTTCCGTTGTGCTGTTATTCTCCACCACGATGATCTCATAATTATCGTACGTGCTTTTCTCCAGAATCGATGTGATACAACGCCGCAGATCTTCGATATGATCTTTGTTGGGGATCACGATGCTCACCCTCGGACTGCCCAGAATCTCGTACTTAATCTGAAAAATAGTCTCGAATGCCTTCGTGGAGCTGATCTCAAAGTTCTTATACCCCTGTTCCCGCAGATGTGCCGCAACCGCGCCCTTGGCCGCCTCGATGGCATAACTCTTAGCGCCTATGTCCGCCGCCACGCTGCCCGCATGGGAACGCCAGTAATAGAGTAACTTCGGCACATGTACTATATGCTTCGCCCTGCTTGTGAGCCGTAGAATCATATCGTGATCCTGACTGCCGTCAAACTGTGAACGGAACAGCTCCGTTCCCTCTAACAGCCTCTTGTCAAAAACGCTGAAATGACAGATATAATTATTCGCCCGCAGATTATCCGGTGCGAAATCCGGCTTAAAATGCAGGGTAATCATATCATCTATGGTCTTATTACCTTTGAAAGTCGCCTCATCGCAATAAATATAATCCGCGTCCTGATCACAGATGGCTTTCATGTATTCATAGAGTACACTGGGGTGCAGAACGTCATCATGATCAAAAAGCCCTATATAATCGCCCGCCGCCATGCTCAGACAGGCATTGGTATTACCGGAAATCCCCTCATTTTCAGGAAGCTTTCTGTAATAGATACGAACATCCTCCGATGCGTATTCCCGACAGATCCGCTCCACATCGCCGTGCTCTGCATCAGAGCCGTCCGCCAGGCAAAGCTGCCAGTTTCCATAGGTCTGTGCACACACGGAATCGATGGCCTGTCTTAAGAACTTCTCCGGTGTATTGTAGAGCGGCACTAAGATGCTGAACTTGATATCCCTGCGAAATTTCTTCTCTCTCTGGTGCCCGGCTTCTTCCTCATTCGGAAAACTCGCCGTACCATGCTGCGAGCGTGCTTCGAACTCAATCTTCTTGGCATCCAGCTTGCGCAGGATTCCTTTCAGACTGCCGTACTGTCCCAAGCGTTCCTTAGTCCTGCGTACCCAGTGCACCGCCATGCGAAGCGGCTTGGACATCCGCCAGAACACACTGCCTTTGATACGCTGAAGTCTCTCCTGCAGCGCCTTTTCCTGCTGCCCGGCCTGCGCCAGCTTATCCGCCAATACGCGTCCCTTGTCCCGTTCCCGCTCGTAAGCCGCTTTATAATAGCGAAGCGCCTCTTCCTCCGTCATCTGATTTCGTTCTTTCTGTTCCATGTAATAAATCCTCTCCGTCCCGATCATAGACTTCCGTTCACGCCGCAGCGATACTGCCGGCTGACAGTTACACGCTGCATGTCTTATCGCTCCATGCCAGCATTTTATTACCCTGCGTATCCTTGCATAACATGCCTATACGATAAGTTCCCGGCGTAAGATCGTCCCGCAGCACCCGAAGCACAAAACCGGACAGACCGATTCCCTGTTCCATGGGCAAGATAGCTTCCACATCCTTGCGGTGCCAGTCTGCCGGCACAGCAGTATACACTACACCGCTTAATGCCTTACCGCCTTCCTGATCCTCCCGGCGAAGCAGTACCTGTTTATCGAAATATGCATTATTTATCCCAGGCACATAACACCAGCCCATAATCCAAAGAATATCAGGTTCTCCGGCATGGATCTTATGCTGTATCTCCGCCCTGTCCACAGTGAGCCGCAGACGGTTCTTGTTGACCTTTCTAGTCAATTTACCTTTCAACAGTTCCGCCTCCGTCGTCAACAGGTGCTTTTCGTAGGGGAACTTATAATTGCACCCATAATCCGATGCATTGTCGATCAGCGCCCTGTGATAGAATGGATCCTGTCTGTTCATCTGCGGATGCTTTGCATAAAGATTCTCCTTCTCTGTAAGAAGTCTCTTCCATTTATCCTCATCCCCTTCGTCCAAACCGCGGCTTAATGACTCATGGTGATACAGCACTACATCATTTCGCTGCACATTATAATAACCTGCCTCGAGCATTTTAAAGCAGAAATCCACATCGTTATAAGCCACCGCCATCGTCTCGTCCAAGCCGCCTGCCTCTTCATATTTCTTACGGCTCACCATAAGACATGCCGCGGTCACTCCTGCCATATCGTATGTTACTCTATTATGTCCGTAATAGTAGTCTCTGTCATCCGGAAAAGTAATCAGCTTATGGGACGGTCCGATCACCATGTTTGTAATCCCGACATGTTGAATATTCTGCGTACCTGCATACCACAGCTTCGCACCCACTGCTCCCACGTGCGGCTGCAGAGCCTGTCCTGTCATGCGGCGAAGCCAGCTGCGCTCTATAATCTCCACGTCATCATTTAACAGAAGAATCAGATCGCCCACTGCCTGCGCAGCCCCCATATT
>CAMWXF010000150.1 GCA_947178115.1 uncultured Lachnospiraceae bacterium | reverse complement strand
CGAGGAACGCCATTATGAAAAACGGGGAAATCCTGCTGACCGGCACCACACAGGAGCTGGTGTCGCAGATGCACGGCAAAGTATTTCAAGCCGTGATCCCACCGCAGGAGCTTCACATGTGGGAATCCGACCCCAAGATACAGATTGTCAATCTGCGCAATGAAGCAGACGGTAGCATCTGTCTCAGATATCTGGGGAGTCCTACGGATATCCCGGAGGCGACGGCGCAGAATCCTACGCTGGAAGATTTGTATTTGTACCTAAAATAACTCTAGAAAGGAATATCATCATGACAAGATTATATAAAGAAGAACTAAAACGCGTCTTACGCACCAGAAGTACCCTCCTATTCCTTGCCGCGGCGGTGGCTTTATCCGTCTTTATGGCTTATGTGCCTATCACTTATGTGCGGTTTACCTATGAGGAAAACGGTCAGGAAATGACGATAAAAGGACGTGAAGCCCTTGCTATACGTAAGGAATTGCAGAGCCCGAACGCCGGAGAAGTAACCCCGGAGAAAATGGCAGAGGGACTGCATGCCTATCAGAAGAATCTGGAAATATACGGGGATTTCTATGGGGATTTTCCCCGCAATGTGCACAACAGTGAAATTTTCCCTTGGTCGCCGCAAGTCAGCAGACTGCGCGAAGTCATGGCCGACTCCGAAAGCGGACTGGCTCCGGACTATATGGAAATGACCGAAGAGGACGCCCTGAGCTTTTACGAGCGCTGCCGTACCCATCTGACCGATCTGATGAAAATGGAGCAGAGAAAAAATCCGCAGGCGCAGCAGATTGCCGCTAAAATGTATGATAAAGTGACAATGCCCTTCTATTACTATCCGGGCTACGATAGCAATATGTTTGAATATGAGGGTATCTACCTGTTTGTCCTGATGTTTCTGTGTGTCATGGTCACAGCTCCGTCATTTTGCTGCGAATACCAGACGGGTGCGGACGATATTCTGCGCAGTACCAGGCACGGACGGCGAAACCTTGCTTTTGTGAAAATATTATCAGCCCTGACCATCAGCATTGTCATGTTTGTGCTGTGCATGGCGATCTTCATGGTAATCTCCAACAGCCTTTTCGGCTGGGAATGCCGCCAGACCTCCATGCAGATACTTTTTTCTGCAGCCACGCTGCTTGGTCTGAACATGGGGCAGCTTCAGAATCTTGTTATGCTTGCCGGCTTCATCGCGCTGCTTGCCTGCGTCAGCTTCATACTGTTCGTTTCCTCCGCATGCAGGAATACGACGATTGCCACCGGACTGACCATCGCCTTCGTCCTGTTTCCGTCCGTCTTCTACATGATGATCGGCAATGCACTATCCGCTTACTTAAGGGTACTGTTTCCTTCCGGTGCGCTGGGCGGAAGCAACTCGTTTAGCTATGCCGTGACATATTACTTTGAATTTCTGAAATTCGGACCTCTTACCGTATGGACACCGTGGCTTCTTATGATCGTTCCGGCGATTGAGATTCCGCTTTTCCTGTGGCTGACGGTGCGGACGTATTGTAGGCGGAGTATGTAAAAAATCGAGCTACGCTCGATTGCGAGATTTGTTCGCTTGCGCTTCGCAAACTCGAAAGAACATCGTGCAATGTTTATTATTAAGTTTATCTTGCAATGAAATATAGAATGTGATAAGATATTTTCAAGCAAAGAACAATTCTAAGATTCTTACAGTATCTTGTATCTATGCAGAGTATTCTCTGCAATAACTCCTTGCTTACAACCAAATAACTGCAGGGAGGACATAATACAAATATCCTCTCTGCCATACCAGGAAAGAGAGGATATACTATGCCGCAGGAAACAATGCTACCAAAGAGAAGTGAGTTACAAACCGTAATTCCTGAAGACTATGAGTTTAATTTGAGCGACTTTGCACTGTTTATGTCAGTCATGAAAGTCAAGGAAGCCTATGAGAATGTATTGAGCATTATATTGGACGAAGCAGATCTGCAGCTGAAAGAAGTCAAAGCTGAACAAGTTGTTCTGAATAAGTCCGGTAAGCGCGCCATACGTTTGGACGCATGGGCCTTAGATGTACGCGAACGACAGTTTGATATGGAGATGCAGAACGACACGCGAGGAGATGATGTCCGTAAACGTTCCCGTTTCTATCAGGGACTGATAGATACCCCTATCTTAAAGTCCGGAAAGAAGATTCGTTATAAGCATCTACCATCAACAGCAATCATTTTTATTACACAGGATGATATTTTCGGAAAAGATCTGGCAATGTATACTTTCAGTGAACGTTGCGAAGAGGTTCCGGAACTGTCATTGGATGATGGTACAAGCAAGATATTCCTAAATATGACGAGTAAGAATGGGCGACCTGAATTGATCAGTCTGCTACAGTACATGAAGCACACCACACTGAATAATGAGAGCATTATGGTGCAGGATAAACGAATTGTGGATTTAGATAGAATCGTGGAAGAAGTAAAACAATCAGAAGAATGGGAGGCTGTGAAGATGAATATCCTTGAGATCGGGATAGAACGCGGCAAAGAATTAGGACTGGAACAAGGCAGACAACAGGGAAATACTGACACTTTAAATGATATCATCAAAAAAATGCTCCGTCATGATATGTCAGATGAAAATATCAGATTGTATACCGGATGTGAACAGGATTTTATTGATAAAATCAAGCTCGAAATGAATAAGTAGCATATAAGCAGCCCACTTACGTGCTTTTGGAAAGTGGGCTGCTATTATATTTGGTATTTATGGTATCAGTGCGGGCATACAGCATATTTGTGTTCAGATACAAAACTTCCAATTAACAAATAACCACACTTACTGCAGCGATCTGCCTCATACACTTTCACAATACAACTTCCATCCCATTTTTTATCATGCATCACCTGTTGACCCGCAACATAATTATGATCACAACTTCTATAAACGCTTACTGACTCATCGCCTTGTATACAATAGATATTACCCTCTACATCTACAAATTGATTATCATATCTGACTTCATTGGTGTATGGTATATATGAAGCAACCTCTTCCTGTATTTCTACCTCAACTTCATTCGGAATAAACTGCCATGCTTCCCCTTCCATAAAATACTCTATTTCCCCTTGAGGCATGTTCTCCTTCAATTCTCCCTGAATCGTATCCTCATAAGCAAGTACCGTCAGCGAATTTGCTAATACAAACACTGTAACCAACACCCCCGCCGCAATTTTATTCCACTTCCTCATCTTCATAACGTTGTCCATCCTTTTCTTTATTTTTTCTGCTTCGGTTCCGAATCCCGTCGCCCATCGTTGATTTTTTCTCTTACTTTCCTCAATTCTGACCGATTCCATAATTATCAGCTTCAAGTATCTCTTTATTTCATCTTTTGATCTGTCCTGCACTACTATCTCATCGCAGGACCATTCACAGGTTCGTTCAAAATCCCGGTACATAATCCATGCCATCGGATTCCACCAGTGAAGCAGGATCACGCACTGCACCAGTACTTTCCACCAGACGTCCCACCGCTTAATATGGATCAGTTCATGGCTCAAAACCAATTCCGCATCGGAACTGTCCGGCTCCTGACCGCACAAAATAACCGGCTTTAGAAAACCAAAGGTGATGCTCCTCCCGCTTACATTATCCTGATATACAGTAACTTTTCGTTCTACACCGCACTGCTTCTTTAACCGCTCCAGAAAGGCGCTTTCCTCTTTGGTAATGATCTGATCTGCACAATTTAACACTCTCTTTCTTGTCTTACAATAATCGTTCATTTTGCATGACAGCCACGTTATGGCGAACACCAGCCATATAACTACTACAATGATTTGAATTCTCATATAGACATTGATATAGATTTTCTCATTCGCATGAACCATATATCCCGCCCATGCCGTCGAAGCTTGTGCGATGTTTTTTCGTCCCGGCAGAAGCTGCTCTGCAATATTTACATACCACCTTTTCACAAAAGGAAGCGGTATTAAATAGTACAAAATAGCAACTTTGACAAGAAGATATTGCAGCCTTGCAGGCATATTATCTCGCAACAGACCTCTGAGCAGCATGTAGATTCCTGCCATTGTACTTCCCGAAAGAGACATGATCAGCAGATACTTCATATTGCTATCTCCCTAATAATTTTCCAGGATTCTGACAAGCTCCTCCGCCTCCTGCTGGCTGATACTGTTCTCCTGCGTAAATGCAGACACAAGATTGCTCAATTTCCCGCCATACATATGATCGATCGCACTTTTCATTTGTTTCAAATAATATTCTTCCCTGCTGTATACAGGTGTGACGATCCTGTTCTCTTTTCTTACCATTCCCTTCTCTTCCAGCCTTGACAGGAAAGTGTTTAATGTCTGTCGCTTCCACTCTTTCCCCTCTTCTTCAAATAAGGCAAGAAGTTGTGCCTGTCTGACGCCTTCACCCTGATCCCACAGTTTCTCCATCACCTCCTGCTCGGTCTCTGACATGTTATAAGTGCTCCTCATCTAATCGTTTTACCTCCTTTCCGGACTATATGCGTAGTCTATTTAACTATACAATTGCCTTCTGCTGTCTGTCAAATTCTTTTTTTTGCAAAAATTCAAAGGTCAAAAACTCAGGGGAGGCAGTGACTTATGCGAGCCATTGCCTCCCCTGTTTAGGACTACTTCCCGACAGCCCTTTATTTTTAATGTCACCGGACTTACGCCGTAATCGCATTCCCCGTATACAACTGATAATACTTCCCTTTCTCCTCAATCAACTGGTCATGCGTTCCTCTTTCAATGATCCGCCCCTGCTCCAATACCATGATACAGTCGGAATTCTTGACAGTAGAGAGCCTATGGGCAATCACGAAGGTGGTTCTGCCGTTCATCAGCTTATCCATGCCGTCCTGCACGATCCGCTCCGTACGGGTATCGATGGAACTGGTCGCCTCATCCAGGATCAGTACCGGGGGATCGGCAATTGCAGCACGGGCAATGGCAAGAAGCTGTCTCTGTCCCTGGCTTAAGTTCGCGCCGTCTCCGGTCAGTATCGTGTCATATCCTTCCGGAAGATGTCTGATAAAGCCGTCCGCATTGGCAAGCTTCGCCGCTGCAATAACTTCCTCATCAGTGGCATCCAGCTTTCCATAACGTATGTTATCCATAACAGTTCCCGTAAACAGATGAGTATCCTGCAATACGATACCGAGGGAACGCCGTAAATCGGCCTTCTTGATTTTATTGACGTTAATGCCGTCATATCTGATCTTACCGTCCTGTATATCGTAGAAACGGTTAATCAGATTCGTGATCGTCGTCTTACCCGCTCCGGTGGAACCGACGAAAGCAATCTTCTGTCCCGGCTCAGCGAAGAGCTTCACATCATGTAGCACGATCTTGTCATCATTGTAGCCGAAATCCACCCCGTCGAACACCACGGCTCCTTTCAACTCCACATAATCTACAGCATGATTG
>CAMWXF010000149.1 GCA_947178115.1 uncultured Lachnospiraceae bacterium | reverse complement strand
TAACGTTCTGTCTGCTCATAAGAGAAAAGAAGCAGAGCTGATTCTGCTTGCACAAAAAGAGCAGATTCATACGCTCGTGGCACAGAAGAATACAAAGAATACGGAGACAGCGGACAGGCAACTGTCTTTGGATGTGACTGATATATGGATGCTGCCGCTTTCCGATGAAGAGTTGCGGTTCCGGTTCGGTAAATGGCAGCAGAACTATAAGATGAGTAAGGACTTCTGGCAGAACAGAAATTATTTGGATTCCATGATTAACAGTGTTCCGCACCTGGTCTGGTTTAAGGATAAAGAAGGCGCCCATATGAAGGTAAACGACTACTTCTGTAAGGCTGTCAACAAGACCATGGAACAGATAGAGGGACGTGGACATTACTATATCTGGGATATTGATCCGGAGGAGTACGCCAAGGGAGAATTTATCTGTATGGAGTCGGAATATGAGGTCATGGAAAAGAGACAGACCTGTGTTTTTGATGAGAATGTTAAGATTGGTGACAGCATGAGACAGTTAAAGACCTATAAGGCTCCGCTGTTTGATTTAGATGGGAGCGTTATGGGGACGAGCGGTGTTGCCATTGATGTAACGCAGGAACGGATATATGAGCAGATGATCATTAAAAATGCGAATACGGATTTCCTGACAGGACTCTATAACAGAAGATACGTATATGAGTATATCGATCAGATGGATGAGGGACCTCTGACGATATTCGGTATTGATCTGAATAAATTTAAAAGCATCAATGATACTTATGGACATCAGGAAGGAGACCGGGTTCTCGTTCTTACAGCCGATGTGCTTCGAAACAGTATGCCGGAAGCTTTGATTGCAAGAACCGGCGGAGATGAATTCCTGATCGTTATGACCGGAGAACGTACGGAACAGGAGATCGAAGAGATAAGAAAGAGGATTGAAGAACAGGTTGATCAGGCTTACGCGAAAGAAGAGAATTTCCGTGAGATATCCGCAAGTGTCGGTGCGGCACATTCGTCTGAGGGCAAGGCGGCTTTTGACAGACTGTTAGGAGAGGCAGATGCTCTTATGTACCGTGAGAAGGAGAGAAAAAGATAACAGCATCGCTGCAACCGTAATAAGCAGCAAAATAACCTGTTTTGGGAGAAAGTAAATGCACTATAACTGCCTGATCGTAGATGATGAAAAAGAATTGGCACAGATGACCTGTGAATATTTTAATTTATTTGATGTGTCCGCCGTTTGGACAGATACGTCTAAGGGATGTGAGCAGATGATGGATGCGCACAGTTTTGACTTGATTTTGTTAGACATTAACCTGCGGGAGGAAAGCGGGTTTCAACTGTGTAAGAAAATCAGGGATATTTCGAACATTCCGATTCTTTTTATCAGTGCGAGACAGAGTGATGAAGATATATTGGTGGCATTAAACATCGGCGGTGATGATTATATTAAGAAGCCGTATACCTTAAGCGTGCTTTTGGCGAAGGTGAAGGCTGTGTTGAAACGCGTGAACACGAGTATCATGGCGGGGACAGATTCCAATAAAGAGGAACAGACAGAGCCGGATGAAGGATACAGGGAGCGTCAAATTAAGAGTTGCGGTAAGATCCGGCTGGACGAGGCAACCATGCGGGTGAGTGTGGGCGAGCGGGAAGTGCAGCTTAAGGCAAAAGAATTTAAGCTGTTTTCCTGCCTGTTTGATCATCGTGGCACGATTGTGACGAAGGATGTTTTGTTCGAGACGGTATGGGGAGATTCTTTCTATAGTGACGGCACGCTGAATGTTCACATACGCAGGCTGAGGGAGAAGCTGGAGGAGAATCCGAACGAACCGGAATTGATCAAGACTGTGTGGGGAACCGGTTATATATTGGAAATAAAAGAAAAATAAGGTGGAATTCATAAATGAAAATCAGACAGATCACGGCGGGAATTACCATATGTATTCTCGCTTTTATTATGATTACGGTCACGCAGATGCAGAAAGATGGTGAACGGTATATTCCGGACATGGTTTGGTATAACGGAGAAGTTAGAGCGATAGAAAATGAGCTGGAAAAAGGGACTGCGAGGGAAGTGGTTGAGAAAGGGCATGGGTGCAGCCTGCTCTTCACGGCGGATGCGGATTATCAGAGCAGATTGAATGAGTACATGACGGATAACAGTATGATCATGGATTTATATGTAAATGATAATTTTACGGGCGACGCATTGGAAGGTGTTTTTACAGGCAAGGCAGTCTGGCAGACGAAGCAGGAGCGTTATAATATACTGCGGGTCAGGTTGCAATGGGAAGTGATTGTATTCGGGATACTTCTCTTGCTTTTAGTATATGCGTTATTGCTGATATTATATCTGAATTACATCAGGCCGTTTCACATATTGCAGGAGTTTGCGGCGCAGGTGGCCAAAGGCAATCTGGAACTGGCGCTACCCATCCGCAAGAACAATTTCTTCGGTGTATTTACGGAGAGTTTTGATTTGATGCGACAAGAGTTGAAACGGGCGAGGGAAAGCGAGTATCAGGCGAATATCAGTAAGAAGGAGCTGATTGCAGAGCTTTCCCATGATATCAAAACACCGGTGGCAACCATCAAGGCAACCTGCGAGGTTCTGCAAGTGACAGAGCAGAAGGAAGATACGCTTCGCAAGGTCGGCGTCATTGCAGGTAAGGCGGAGATGATTGACAATCTGGTAGGCAATATGTTTCATGCGACGATGGAGGAATTGGAAGTACTTAAGGTAGAACCGGTAGAGGAGAGTTCGCGCATCATTCCGGAGATGTTTCATGACTTCAAATATTACGGACAGATCACGCTGGAAAACGATATCCCGGAATGTCTGTTGTACTTTGATAAATTGAGATTGCAGCAGGTGCTGGATAACATTATAAATAATTCCTATAAATATGCAGGAACGGAAGTAAAGGTGCGATTCATTGAAAGCACAGAAGGTATCATAATTAAAATCAGAGATTTTGGACAGGGGATCGCGGAAGAAGAACTTGCCTTAATTAAGGAGAAATTCTATAGAGGAAGCAACACGGAAGGAAAGTCTGGCTCCGGCCTGGGACTGTATCTCGCCGATAATTTCATGAAACAAATGGGCGGAGAGCTGGAATGTTATAACGAGGATGGATTTGTGGTGGAGTTATTTTTACATAAAGTGTAAGAAACAGTTAAGAAACAGACAGGGAATGGGAAAAGATTTTTGCTCTGACTCCCGCTATACTTGTATGCAGATGGGAGGTAATGATGAAATGAAAACAATTTTACAGGCTAAAGATTTATGCAAAACTTTTTCCAACGGCAGTGTGCAGCAGCATGTCCTGCGGAATCTTAATCTGGAAATCAGGGAAGGCGACTTTGCGGTTGTCATGGGCAGTTCCGGTTCCGGCAAGAGTACCATGCTCTATTCACTGTCCGGAATCGACCGACCGACGCTGGGACAGGTTATGTATGAGGGAGAAGATATCTCTAAATACAGTAATGACAAGCTGGCGGTATTTCGCAGAAATCATTGCGGATTCGTTTTTCAGCAGAATTATCTGAATGATACCATGGATGTGCTGGACAATATTATGGTGAGCGGACTGCTTGTAAGTAAGAACCGGAAACGGATCGCGGAGCGGGCGAAAGAACTTCTTCTGGCAGTAGGATTGACGGAGGAAGTTTTTCATAAGTTCCCGACACAGCTTTCCGGCGGGGAGGCGCAGCGAGTGGCGATCGTGCGTGGACTGATCAACGAACCGCAGATATTGTTTGCGGACGAACCTACAGGAGCGTTGAATTCCCGTAATACGGAGAATGTGCTGGATGTGATGACGAAGTTTCATGAGAACGGACAGACCATCGTCATGGTAACTCATGATATGCGGTCTGCCAGAAGAGGAAATCGTATTTTATATTTGAAAGACGGCATCATTACCGGAGAACTTGACCTCGGAACATACCGGAGTGGAGACAGGAAACGGCATGACATGCTCCGTGACTTTTTACAGGAAATGGGGTGGTAAGTATGTATAGAATGTTATTTATTGCCCGTAATAATCTTGTAAAAAAGAAAAGTGATGTGATTACGCTGATCATTTTGATCATGCTCTCCACACTGCTTTTATATATCAGTATTTCGGTTTTAAGGCGCACACCTCGGGTGATCGAAACTGTATGCGATGAGGTGAATACGGCGGATGTTTTCTTCGCTTCGGCATGTCCGGAGACCGAGGAGATCAAATCGGTTCTGAACAGTATGGAGAATGTAAGGCAGATAGAATATTCGGAAGGTGTGGAACTGACGGCAAAGTACCATAAGGAAGGCATGGAAGAGAAGGAGACAGCCTTTCTGATCGAACCAATTGAAACAGCGGGAGAAGTTTGTAAGATTCCGGATGTCGAGGATCGCAAGAAATATCAGACGATATTATTGCCCTACTATATGAAGGCAGGAGAGAATATTGCCGAGGGAGATCATTTATATCTGGATCTGGGAGATACGGAGTATGAGTTTGAAGTGGGAGGATTTGTGGAAGATCCGTTGTTTGCAACGCCGCTTAATATCAGTGTATTCCGGTGTTATATTACACAAGAATGTTACAAGGACATTCTTGATGCGGAGTCGAAAGTGCGAGAGATGATTACCTATATCTACAAGATTAAGGTTGATGATAAGATCAGTTCTCGGGATTTTGATGCCGAGATGTCGGGCAGGCTGTCGCAGGAGGTGCCGGAGCTTGCGGACTATATGAATCTTGCGATCAATATCGAGACGATGAAAGTAGGTGTGTCGTTTCTGTCAAACATCGGTATGGGTATTATGCTTGTTTTCTCGGTGATTCTGATCTGTATCGCGCTGATCATTGCATGGTGCAGTATTAAGAATTTCATAGACGGCAATCTGAAGAATTTGGGAATCCTTATGACCTCCGGTTATACGAAGAGGCAGTTAATGGGAAGTACCTGTACGGAAATGCTTCTGCTGTCGGTGACCGGAGCATGTTTAGGGTTGATTGTGGGCGGTCTTTTGAATAAGGCGGTGGGAACACTTATGTCTTCTCTTATTGGGCTTAGATGGAACCAGCCTTATGATGGTTCTACGGCAGTGTCGGTATTTGTGCTTGTGAATGTGGTGGTTCTTTTGGTTACTATGCTTTCCGGCAGGATCTATGGCAGGATAGAAATATTGGAAGCGCTCCGTGACGGAATCAAAACCCATAATTTCCGCGGCAATCCTATGCCCCTTGTTAAATGTCCTCTGCCGCAGCCGCTTGCATTAGGTATCAAGAACATACTGGGTGAGAAGCGGAAAAATGCGGCGATCATGGGTATTGTGACTTTACTCGGATTTGCCAGCAGTATCGGGTTTGCACTGATGCAGAATTTCGGTTCGGACGATCAGGCACTGATAGAGCGGCTGGGAGTGGAATTAGGAACAGTATTATGGCGCGGACAGGGAATAGAAGAAGCAGGGAAGCA
>CAMWXF010000148.1 GCA_947178115.1 uncultured Lachnospiraceae bacterium | reverse complement strand
GACGACTGCCATCGCTACAACGTAACCTATGAGTCCAATATGGTAGATCCGGTACACCGGACCGTATTTCAATACCAAATGCGGAAAAACTCCCGTCGTCGTGTACTCGACGCTGCTGTAAAACAGACTGTGCTTCTCACATGTCATAACCAATCCCATTATCCCGATATGAAAACAGGACAAAACAGAGGGCAGCCATCCGGGCATTCTGACTTTGCAGTAATCCATGATAAAAAGAAACATTGTCAGCACAATGATCGGTTTCCCGAGATAGGAGAACTTAAGCGCCTGCAGCGCCTGTTCTTTCGTACCCGCCTGCAGTTCAAACAGATAGCCCACAAAATTGATTAAAAGCGCAATCATAAGCAGAAGCATTCTGATCTGCTGACGCGATGTCCGCTGATTCACAAGATAAAGCGCCTCAGCAAACAGCACGACAATTCCCAGCACCTGTAAAATATTAAAAAAGATATACATTATGCGTCCTTCTCCACCTTTTCTTCAAACTCCGCAACCGGCATAGGCTTTGCAAAATAAAACCCCTGAATCATATCGCATCCCTGTCCTGCGAGGAAATCTACCTGTTCTTTCCTTTCGATTCCTTCCGCCACCACACGCATATCAAGATTTCTTGCGAGCTGAATCGCTTCCTTGACAACAATCTCTCCTCTTCCGTCATCATCATCTCCGCGGAAAAACTCTCCGTCCAGTTTGAGTACATCAAGCGGTATATCCTTCAGGGAATTAAGCGAAGAGTATCCGGCTCCAAAATCATCCATCGATACGTGGAATCCATAGGCTTTCAGTTGTTTTACGGTTTCTATCAGAATATCTTTGTCATCAAAGAAAGCGCTCTCTGTCACCTCCAGCTCAATCAGCTCATGCCGAGGTCCGTATGCATCCACCAGCTCACAGATATGCTCCGCCAGTCCTTCCTGCGCGAAGTGCGCTCTCGACACATTGATGGAAATCGGTATCAGCTTCTTACCCTGAATCATCCACTCCGCCTGCAGTTTAGAGACACGGGATATCATATAATCATCTAACTGCGTAATAAATCCGGTATCCTCGAAGATCGGAATAAATCTGTCCGGCGCAATCAATCCTTCCGTAGGGCTGATCCACCGTACCAATGCCTCGGCGCCCACTAACTTACCGTTGAGCGGGCTGTATTTCGGCTGCATATATACCTGGAATTCCTCATTGTTGAGCGCTTCTTCCATGTTGTCTTCCACCCAGCGCTCCCAAACCTGTCTGCCTAACATCTCCTGATCAAAGAATGTGATTGTCTGATCCTGCAGACAGTCTGCCGTCATTCCCGCCGCTTTGGCATAAGTATAGAGCTGATTGATATCCACACCCTTTCTGGCATGATACCACTTACCGTCCTCGGCTATGTATGGCGGAATCATATTGATTCCTGCATGAAAATGAATCTTCTGATCCGGCTTAAGTCCCGTCAATTCCGCTACCAGCGATCGGATACGTTTCCTGCAGTTCTCCTGATACTCCTGCTCATTCTCGCCCTCGCAGACGAGCAGCAGACCAAAATCGGCGCCTTCATGCCTTGCAAAAGACTCATTCTTACCGACTCTCGCCTTCATAAAACCGTCCATCGCTTCCAGCAGTTCCTCACCCGCTTTCACACCGTAGCACGCACAGTAATTCTGATAGCGTTCCAATTGCAGATTCACGAGTGCAAAAGCCTTCCTGCTGTTGCGCAGTCTGGTCAGAATCCGTTCCGCATAATTTCGAAAGAAGAACCAGTTCCTGCCTCCGGTCACCGGATCCAGATAAATAAGCTGGGTCATTCGCCTCTGAGTAACAACGGAACGAACTGTATTGATAAAAAGCACTATAATCGGAATCATCAAAAGGAAAAGCGCGATGATACCAAAAATACATATATAGAAGATATCCTGTCTCTGAACCTGTATGACACATTTGACATAAGCTTCATATTGGCCGCCGCCAAGTGATGTCCTCAGCCAGTAATTCTGCGTAATAATCGTATCGTTAAGCCACGGCCCCGGCTCATGGCGATTTTCATCTCTTGTAAGAGTCTTCCGGATCACCTCGTCCACCGATATGGCAAAAATCGTGTATGTTCCCTCTTTCTCTAGGATCTGGTTACTATTGTCCGCCACTGCCATAAAGCTCTCATCCAGTCCGAACTCCTGATCTAATTTAAAATCAAGAATCATGCCGAAATCCGGTTCGGAGGAGCCGGTTTTGGCTACCACATGGCGCGACCGGTCAATCACATAGACATCCCTGTCAGTAACCGTGTATTTGCGCATATGATCTACCGCTTCCGTAATCGTATCCCCGTTTGAAAGGAATCCCTCCAGAACTGCCTTGACATGCTGTGTCTCCCCATACTGCTGCGTGATCTTCGTTCCCATGATATACAGTGCAAAAAGCTGCAGAAAAACGGCGATCATTGCTGCACACAAAGAAAAAAACAAAACAAACGCCACAATAGACGGCCAGATTTGCTTCCTTTTCAATTTCTTAAAGCGCTTCTCCTTCACGCTGTTCATAGAGTTTCCTCCCGCTTATATTTCACGCTATTCGTTGCCGGGAAAAGAAGGTATGCCTGCAAATCCTCTTGCAAGATCCTCATCTGAAGGAATATAGTCGGACATTTCTCCGTCATGGAACTTACCGTAAGCCACCATATCGAAATAACCGGTGCCGGTCAGTCCGAACACGATTGTCTTCTCTTCTCCCGTTTCTTTACACTTCATAGCCTCATTGATCGCTACTCTGATCGCGTGCGCGCTCTCCGGTGCCGGAAGGATGCCCTCCACTCTGGCAAACTGCTCCGCCGCCTGGAATACTGCGGTCTGCTCCACACTGGTAGCCTCGATCAGCCCGTCATGATACAGCTGCGATACCACCGAACTCATACCATGATAACGAAGCCCTCCGGCATGATTGGGTGCCGGTATAAAACCGCTGCCCAGCGTGTACATCTTCGCCAGAGGACATACCTTGCCGGTATCACAGAAATCGTATACATACTTTCCTCTCGTCAGGCTCGGACAGGATGCCGGCTCTACCGCGATGATCCGATAATCCGCCTCTCCCCGTAACTTTTCGCCCACAAAAGGCGAGATCAGACCGCCCAGATTGGAGCCGCCGCCCGCACAGCCGATGATCATATCCGGCTTGATATCATATTTCTTAAGCGCTGCCTTTGTCTCCTCACCAATGATCGACTGATGAAGCAATACCTGTGACAAAACGCTTCCCAATACATAACGATAGCCTTCTTTGCTGGTGGCAGCTTCTACCGCCTCGGAAATGGCACAGCCGAGACTTCCCGTGGTACCCGGGAACTCCTCCAGAATCTTCCTTCCCACATTCGTTGTATCGGAAGGCGACGGCGTTACCTGCGCACCGTAAGTCCTCATCACTTCACGGCGGAAAGGCTTCTGCTCATAAGAAACCTTAACCATATAGACATGGCAGTCCAAGTCAAAGTAGGAACATGCCATGGAAAGCGCCGTTCCCCACTGTCCCGCACCGGTCTCCGTGGTGACACCCTTAAGCCCCTGCTTTTTTGCATAATATGCCTGCGCAATGGCGGAGTTGAGCTTATGGCTGCCGCTCGTATTATTTCCTTCAAATTTATAGTAGATTTTCGCCGGGGTATCCAGCTTTTTCTCCAGACAGTATGCCCGTACAAGCGGTGATGGACGGTACATCTTGTAGAAATCCAGAATTTCCTGAGGGATGTCGATGTAAGCATCCGTGTCGTTTAATTCCTGTTTTACCAGCTCATCACAGAATACTCCCTGCAGTTCCTCGAAAGTCATAGGCTGCAGGGTTCCCGGATTCAGCAGCGGGGCCGGCTTATTTTTCATATCGGCGCGGACATTGTACCACTGCCTTGGCATCTCATCCTCTTCCAAATAAATTTTATATGGTATCGTTCTCTCTGACATTGTCTTACTCCCTTCTGATTTCAGCAATACTTTGCGCATACGATAAGCGCCTACTCAAAATTCTATGAAATCTCAAGGGAAAAGTCAATAAATTCCTGCGGTTAGTTATCTAATGCCTGCGAATCCGGTGCCTAGTCCTGCCTCGGATTCTCACTCAGCTTTTTATTCAATCTCTTAAGCATGGCTTTCATCATATCCTGTTTTCGAATCATCTCCATCGCATTATCCACATTCAATATGAAGTTCTGATAAAACCGCCCTTCAAACGCCGGACGATAATCCCTCACCACACAATAGCCATAGCAATGATCCTGAAAATGGATCGGCATAATAATATAGAAGGCACCCGCGTGCTTCATCGCGCACTCCTCCGGCAGGAGCATACTCTTATGAAACGCTCCGTAACTGTTAATCTCTCCTCTTTCATATGCAAAAGGCACCCATATTTCATCACTGTAGACCGAAGCATCCCTGCCGCGCTCTTCTCCGTCCGCAATTCTTTCCAGTTCCTTGTAATAATTATCCAGACTGCCGCAGGTGCATAAATAAAAGTATTCTATACCGATATCGTGTATGTACTGCTCCAGGCTCTCCAAAAGATCATCGATCTGGGCCAATCCGGTAAATTCCACCGAAGAGTTTTTCAGAATCTCCATCTCCCGATAGGCCTTGACATGCTGCTTCATATAGTTTTCCCGCATCTGTGCGGCATCCATATCTCTCCAGTCAGCACATCCGCAGGATTCTGCAAACATTGCATGCCCCTGAATAATAGTATTATCCTCTACCTCTTCTCCACGAATCATAGCGACGATTTTGTCATAAGCAATCTGTCCCGCTTCATACTCTCCCCTTCTCACCGTAGTCAGTCTCGGATAGCTGTATGCCGCAATGTCACTGTCATCATAGCCCGTTACCATCACGTCTTCCGGCACCCGGTACCCCGCTTCTTTCAAGGCGAGCATTGCACCTACTGCCATTTCATCATTGGCCGCAACAATTGCGTCAGGTTTCACGCCGGCTTCATCCAGAAATTTCCTGACTGCCCTTTGTCCGCTCTCATAACTGTAATCCCCGTAATAAATATGTTCCTCATCCCATTCGATATCATTTTCCGCCATCGTATCTTTATAAGCCCACAGTCTGAGATTGGCATCATGACTGTCCTCCGGTCCTGAAATAAAGAAAATGTTTGAGGCATTATGCTGCGTGATAAGATGCCGGACAATCTCCTCCACACCATTTCTGTTCTCCATCTCAACATGCATAAACCACGGGTTATTGATGTTCAAATCAATGCAGGGGATTCCTGCCTCACTGATCCTGGCTGCGATCTCTTGCACAATATCCGGCTCGTGGATCGTATCCGTGTTCATGATCACACCGTCACATTTCGTAAAATCCGGCAGATTATAAATATTGTATTCCCCTTTTTCATATTTAGTCGGAACCTCATATTTCCATCCGTCACATGTAAAAATGTAGACATTTGTCCTGTCCAAAATCGCTCTGTCCAATATACCGCTAACCGTTCTCTTCTGGGAATCATA
>CAMWXF010000147.1 GCA_947178115.1 uncultured Lachnospiraceae bacterium | reverse complement strand
TTCATCTGCAAGCCCTCCTAATCCAACTGAATGGTAGGGTCTACCAATGCATAAAGAATATCCGTAATCAGATTCGCTACGAGCACTACGATCGCGGATAAGAGACATACACCCATAATCACAGGATAATCTCTGTTGCTGATCGCACTCATAGTCATAAGCCCCAGCCCCGGCCATGAAAAAATCTGTTCTATGATCACCGCGCCGCCGAAAAGTACCGGAATCTCCATGCCGATCACTGTGATGATGGGCACAAGCGCATTCCGCAGCGCATGTTTATTGATCACCCTAAAACGTCCGATCCCCTTCGCCCGCGCAGTTCGCAGATAATCCTGCTGTAAGATTTCCAGCATGGCGCTTCTGATGTAGCGGATATTGCTGCCCGCCATAGAAAATGCAAGCACAATCACAGGCATAACCATATGTCTCACCACATCTGAGGCACCGCCCTCTGTTCCCAATGTTGTCATACCGCCGGAGGGCAGCCAGCCTAGACGCACGGTAAAAATATAGATCAGCAATAACGAAAGGAAAAACCCCGGCACACTGCTTCCCAGAAAGGAAGCCGTCACCACTGCATAATCTCCTTTCGAATACTGGTGAATCGCACTGTATATTCCCGCCGGAACAGCCATAATCAGGCTCACGATCAAGGATACGCCCATCAGAAGAAGTGTCGGGCCGATATGGCTGCCGATCAGGGAGCTCACCGACTGATATGATTTCATGGAATATCCGAGATTGCCATGTAATAATTGTCCCAGCCAGACAAAATACTGCACATAGACAGGCTGATCCAGCCCAAGCGCGATTTTCTTGGCTTCCACAGCCGCTTCCGACACTCGCGGTCCCTGTAACATTTCAAGCGGACTTCCCGCCAGACACATAATGACATAATCAATAATTGTAATACCGACCAAAACAGGAATCGCGATCAAAATACGCTTCAATATATATTTACCCATGATCGTCCTCCTTCCTGTCGGATATCACTACCGGACATGCCGCCATATGACAGCTATCGCTCTTCAATCCCGCAGCCTGTAATTCTGTCTGCGTTGATTTCCTCTTTGTTCGCATCGTATCATACAGCGTCGGAATTTCTTTCCTGCACTTTTCCTCCGCATATGGGCAGCGAGGATGAAATCTACAGCCAGACGGCGGATTCATACTGCTTCCGATCTCGCCTTGCAGCAGCCTGCGTCCCCGCTCTTTTTCCTTGGGATCAGGTACGGGAACCGCCTCCAGCAAAGCCTTCGTATATGGATGCACAGGCTGGTTGAATATTTCCTTAGCTTCGCCGTATTCCACGATTTTGCCCAGATACATGACCGCGATCCGGTCGCTGACATAGTTAACGGCGCCCAGCCCGTGTCCTACAAACAATAATGTCAATCCAAGTTCCTTTTGCAGCTCCTTCAAAAGATTTAAAATCTGCGCCTGAATGGACACATCCAGTGCACTGACCGGCTCGTCGCAAACGATAAATTCCGGATTCAGTGACAGTGCCTTGGCTATACCGATTCTCTGCCGCTGTCCTCCCGAAAACTCGTGCGGATACCTGCCCAGCACCGTCTTCGGCAGCCCCACCATATCCAATATTTTCAAGATGTCCTTTTCTACAGTACTTTTCTCTGAAATATGATGATACAGCATCGGCTGTGCCAATATCTCATAGATATGCTTTCTCGGATTCAGAGAAGAATACGGGTCCTGAAATACCATCTGCAATTTTGTCCGAATACGCTGCATCTCTTTTTTATTTTTCTGCAGTTCTGCCAGATCGCAGCCGTTGTAATAGATCTTTCCCTCCGTGGGTATCTCTAATCCTACAAGTTGTCTTCCAATAGTGGATTTGCCACAGCCGGACTCGCCCACGAGTCCCAATGTCTGCCCTCGCATGACTGAGAAACTTACACCGTCCACCGCCTTGACATATCCGGTTGTATGCGTGATGATACCGCCCTTGACCGGATAATATTTCTTCATATTCTCAACCTGAATCAGAGGTATCTTCTTTTCATCCAACATGATTTCCTCCAAATGCCGATTCCCATATATCATGTAAATTCCGGACTTCGCATCCTTTTACTCTGCCTGCCGCGTTTCCTTCGCCACAATACATCTCGCCGTATGTCCCTCGCCAAACGAGTATGCTTCCTGGGGTTTACTACACTCTTCCCGGCGATAGGGGCAGCGGTCGGCAAATCGACACCCCGTAATATCATCATAACTCTCCGGCACTATGCCCGGAATCGCCTGAAGCCTCCTGTCTGCATCATCCCTGATCGTAGGTACTGTCCGAAGCAGCGCCTGCGTGTAGGGATGTTTCGGATTTGCAAAAATCTCCTCCACAGACGCCTCCTCTATGACTTGGCCCGCATACATCACAAGCACCCGATCCGCCGTGTTGGCAACCAGTCCGATGTCATGGGTAATCAATATCATGGCCATCTCTCGCTCCTGCTGAAGCTCTTTCAGCAACTTCATGATCTGTGCCTGAATCGTCACATCCAATGCGGTGGTCGGCTCATCTGCAATCAGCAACCGCGGATTACATGACAGCGCCATCGCAATCATGACCCTCTGCCGCATACCGCCCGACAACGTATGCGGATATTTCTTCATTGTCTTTGCGGCATCCGGCATGCCTACCTGCACCAGCAATTCCTCCGCCCGCATTTTTGCTTCTTCTTTCGATAACCGCATATGGGTACGGATGCTCTCCGTAATCTGGCTTCCCACGGTAAATACCGGATTCAGCGATGTGAGCGGGTCCTGAAAGATCATAGTCAGCTCATTGCCTCTGATCTGATCAAGTTCCTTTTCCGTCATAGTAAGAAGGTTCTTACCGTCAAAGAGGACAGAGCCGTCCGTGACAGCTCCGCCCCTCCTTAATAATCCCATGATAGACAGTGATGTGACGCTTTTGCCGCAGCCGGATTCTCCGACAATGCAGACTACTTCCCCTTGATCCACATGAAAACTTATGTGATCAACACTGATATTTCTTCCATAATCTCCGCGAAAGACTGTTGTCAGGTCTTCCACTTCCAGCAAATGTGCCATGGCACACCCTCCCTGCGCACCCGTTTTGTATCATAGGACGCACTTTCCTATGACACAAATGCGATGTCAAATGACCGCTAATTACTCTGTAACATCCCAGTTCTGAACATCATTAAGGAATCCGTATACACTGGGCTGCGCACCTACAACGCGGTTGTTCACGGCACCCTGAGCGCTGACCACATAGACTGAGAACATCGGGGCCTCCTCCTGCATCTTCTTATCCACGACAGCGTAAAATCCTTTAATCTCATCCACGCTGCCTGCCTTCTGGGTTCCTTCTAACGCCGCTGAAACTTCGTCATCATAATATCCCGTCCAGCTTCCCTCACCGCCTAACAGCCATGCTACATCCGGATAAGGATCTACCGGCGCATAAGTATACTGCACTGCCATAATATCATAATCCGTAGTGCCCGCTATTGACATCAGTGTGGCCAGATCTACTGTTGTAATCTCTGCATTAATTCCAACCGCTGCCCACTGTGCCGCGATAACCTGAACACCGTTTACAAAGGTGTTATCACCGGAATTTACATAGAAACGGAGCACCTGTGTGCTGTCCCATCCGGCTTCCTCCAGAAGCTCCTTCGCTCTTTCCGGATCGTATTCAATCGGTACAATCGCAGAATCATAGAACGGACTTGCCGAAGACAGGAATCCGTCTACGACTTCTCCGTGTCCTTTTAAAAGCTGATCCACAAGCTGCTGTCTGTCGATCGCATATATAAGCGCCTGCCGCACTCTCTCGTCAGAAATATTAGCCGTTTGAATAAATGCCGACTGGTTCGTCACCGGAGAACCATATATTACCGTTACGTTCTTAAGCGCTTCTATACTCTCATAATCCTCCTGCGGAATCGCCGTCATGGTATGCTGCGTGATATCGATCTCGCCTGACTGAAGTCCGGAATATATCTGACTTCCGTCCACGATCTTAAAGTTCAGCTTGTCGATCTTCGGCGCGCCTTTCCAATAATCCGTATTCGCTGTATAGGAAATATAATGATCTGCGTCATAATCCGTCAGGAAATAGGGTCCACTGATCACGTCCGGACGATTGAACCAATCATTGGAAATCAATTCATTTTCTCCGAACTTCTCGATCACATGTTTTGGCAGGATATGCAGATATCTGCCATAGCTGTTCTGGAATGTGGTAAGCGCCATCGGATACTTAGCGTTAAACTGAATCGTCTTCTCATCCAGTACGGTAAGTCCTGCCATAGAGGTAGCGCCCTCTTCCACAAAACCGGTCTCATCGTCTGTTCCTTCAAAAGCGTATAACAGCAACGTGGAATTGGCCACGATCGGGCTGGCATAACGCAGTACGGAATACTCCACATCATAAGCCGTGACCGGTGTACCATCGGACCACGTCGCTTTATCATCTATATGCACGACGAAATGCATATTGTCCTCTGTAGTGATTGAATCCGCCAACATTCCCTGAAAGTTCAGATCCTTATCCAGTTCCATCAAAGGCAGAAACATCAGATCCATTGCATGTTTATTGATCTCTGTCTGGTCAATTGCAAACGGATTCACCCCGCCGAGACTGTCTGTTACGCCGATATTGATGATCTTCTCCCCCTCTGCGGCCTCAGCGGGTCCTGCCGATTCGCCGTCTGCCGCGGAAGCTGCACCATCCGCTGCGATACCATCTGTCGCCGCAGTGTTTCCGCCATTACCGGAAGCGCCGCATGCCGTCACGATGCCAATCATGGCGATTGCCATCAGCAGACTCAGTAATCTTCTCGTAATTCTTTTCATAAGCTCTCCTCCATTCCGAAGTGTATGCAGCATATATTGTCGTAGACCGCACCGCTGCAACTTTTCCTACTAACAAACTAGGTTTTGTATGGAATTATACTGCCATAAAATACCATTGTCAATATTTTTTGTCAAATTCTCATTGAGCAATCGACTTAGTATAGCATAACCTTGACAAAAAAAGCAATGCGATGTATATTTTCTACAATTACGATAAATACAAAGGAAAATGGGCATGAAAAATTTACTTAATTACCAATCCAGCGAATATGATTGCGGTCCGGTAGCTCTGACCAATGCCATCCGCTACTTGTTCGAGCGGGAGGTCATCTATCCCGACATCATTAAATATATTATGCTGTACTGTCTGGATTCATATAATGAAGAAGGAGAAGTCGGCAAACGCGGTACTTCTGCTTCCGCCATGATGTTTTTAAGCAACTGGCTCAACCAGTTCGGTCAGATGAAAAATTTTCCGATCTCTTGTGAATTTCTATCCGGTGAAAACGTCTGTCTGGCACAAAACAGTAAGATCGTCGGAGCATTGCAGCAGGGAGGCGTCGCAATTTTAAGGCTGTATCTGGATGTTCCTCACTATGTATTGCTTACGGGAATAGAAGGCGACAGTGTTTATCTTTTCGATCCATACTATGAAGAACCGGA
>CAMWXF010000146.1 GCA_947178115.1 uncultured Lachnospiraceae bacterium | reverse complement strand
GTTATCTGAAACTGGCCAGTGAATGGCCGGGATTTATCGATCAGATTCAGAAGGTTGTGAATGAATTTCGACAGATTCATGAGAATATGCAGGGAACGAAGGCATACACGGCGCCTTTTAAGGTAGGTATCTTAAACTGCTGGGGGAATCTGAGAAGATGGATGGCGAATCAGGTGCACCATGCACTCTGGTATCGGGAGATTTACTCTTATGTGGGTGTGATCGAATGTTTAAGCGGTATGCCCATAGAGGTGGAGTTTATCACTTTTGACGAGGTGAGGGAGGGAATCGACCCGGATATCAAAGTTATCATCAACGCGGGCGATGCCGGCACTTCATGGAGCGGTGCCGAGAACTGGAAGGATGAAAAAGTGGTCTGCGCGATCCGCAGGTTTGTGGATGAAGGCGGCGGATTTATCGGTGTAGGAGAACCAAGCGCCTGTCAGTATCAGGGAAGGTTTTTCCAGTTGAGCGATGTGCTGGGCGTGGACAGGGAACTGGGGTTCTCCATGAGTACGGATAAGTATAACGAGTGTTATGATGAATCGGACGGCAGACATTTCATTCTCGAAGATATTGAGGGTGAGATCGACTTCGGTGAGGGTAAGAGCCGTATCTACGCGCAGGGCGAGAATTATCAGATCCTGAATATGGACGGCAAATACAGCCGCCTTGTAGTCAATGAGTACGGTAAAGGACGGAGTGTCTACTTTACGGGACTGCCCTATTCCCCGCAGAACTGTCGTATTCTGCTGCGGGCAATCTATTATGCGGCGCATCAAGAAGAAGAGATGAAGAAGTTCTATGTCACCAATGTGGAGACGGAGCTGGCGGTGTTCGAGAAAAGCGGTAAGATTGCGGTGATTAACAATTCCAGGGAGCCGAGGCAGACCAGGCTGTATGTATACGGGAAACTGAAAGAAGAACTTGACTTGGCGCCGATGGAGATGCGGTGGGTGGATTATGAATAAAGAAATTTATTGTTTACTGGAAAATTATATGCTTTCCTGCATGGAGGACAGTGCCCATGACAAAGAACATGTATATCGAGTGTTATATAATGCCTTGGAAATTGCAAAGACGCAGGAGAACGTGGACTATGATGTTCTGATAGCGGCATGTTTATTACACGATATCGGAAGGAAGGAGCAGTTTCAAGATCCCGCGCTTTGTCATGCGGCGGTAGGAAGTGGGAAGGCTTATCAGTTTCTGACGGAGCACGGATTTGCGGCCGATTATGCGGAGAAAGTAAAACACTGCATACAGGCGCACCGCTACAGAAAAAGCTGTCTGCCGCAAAGTATAGAGGCCAAAATACTGTTTGATGCGGACAAGCTGGATGCCGCGGGAGCAATGGGAATAGCGAGAACGCTGATCTACAAGGGGATTGTTGTCGAACCGTTGTACTCGGTACTTCCGGACGGCAGTGTCTCAACCGGAGAAAATGATCCCGAACCGTCTTTTTTTCAAGAATATAAATACAAACTGGAAAATGTATATGCGAATTTCTATACGGAAAGGGCGGCGGAGCTTGCGAGGCAGCGACAGCATATAGCGGCAGACTTCTATCATTGCCTGTATGAGGAGGCAAGTGCACCCTATCGGGACGGAAAGAGAGAACTCGACAGAATTTGCAACTTTGACACATCTGCATGATAAAATGGACAAATATGAGAAATGGAGCTTGTTTCATTGAAGCAGAGGGAGACTGTACATATGAATGTTCTGATCGTGGAGGATGACGAGGCAATCGCAAATTTACTGTATATGGATCTGTCCGATGAAGGATATCGCTGCACCTGTGTCTATAACGGCAGGGAGGCGGCAGATCTGCTGGAAGAAAATTCGGATTATGATTTCATATTGCTGGATATCATGCTGCCGGAGATCAGTGGCTATGAGCTGCTCGAGTATATCAGGCCGATGGAGATTCCGGTTATCTTCCTGACGGCGAAAGGTGAGGTCAAGGATCGGATACAGGGGCTTAAGCTGGGTGCGGACGATTATATCGTCAAGCCTTTTCAGAGCGGAGAGGTGATTGCACGTATGGAAGCTGTGCTTCGCAGATACGGGAAAAACAGGAAGAACCTTTCTTTTGCGGATGTGGAGATCAACTTAGAATCGCGCAGAGTGTATCAGAACGGGGCGGAAGTGGAGCTGACGGTCAAGGAGTTTGACCTGTTGGTGGAACTCATTCAGAACAGAAATGTAGCACAGTATCGGGACAGGCTGTATGAAAAAGTGTGGAACGAGCCGTTTCTGGGGGATACGAGAACGCTGGATACGCATATTCAGAGACTGCGGAAGAAATTGGGCTGGGAAGAGCGCATTAGGACTGTGTTCCGTATCGGATACCGGCTGGAAGGGTAAGGTGATCCGGTGAAGCTTGGAACGAAGATGTTTTTCTGTATTACCATATTTTTCAGTGCGGCATTCCTGTTCGGCGGGTATATCCTGATTTCTTATTTCTATGATATTACCATGGAGCGGGAGATCGAAGCGGCGGTAGAACAGTATCAGTATAATAAATTCGTAGTGCAGGCGAATCTGATCACCAGAGGAGCGGCGTGGCTTGAGGGCGACGACGACGGGGCGTATGATATCGGCAGCATGGCTTCGGATATGAGTGACATGACAGCTCTTTATACGATGGACAAAGCGGAGCTGTTTTCTGAATTTCCGGCGAAAACGGATGTGGGCGAATTACTGCGGGATGTGACGGATAATCATGTGTGCTATCGGTTTTATACGATCGGGGACAGAGCATATCTGCTTACGGCAGGAATCGTGTCGCATGGTGAAGCAGGCGTTTATCTGGTGACAGGAACGGATGTGGAAAGAGTTTCCGGGCAGCAGGAACAGATGATAACGAAATTCGGCGCCGTGTACGGGGTGACGATCGGCATCGGGAGTCTTTTAATTTTTGGACTGTCCTATTTACTGACTAAACCGGTCAAAAATTTGACGGAGGCTACGAAGAAGATTGCCGACGGAAACTACAGCCAGCGGGTTAAGGAAGGCGGTACGGATGAAGTGGGACAGCTTGCGCGGAATTTTAACCGGATGGCATTTGCTGTGGAAGAAAAGGTACAGGAGCTTTCGGACAGTGCGAGACAGAAGGAAGATTTCGTGGCGAATTTCGCGCATGAATTGAAAACGCCGCTGACCTCCATGATCGGGTATGCGGATCGGATCTATCACAAGGAGATGCCGCGGGAGGAGCAGAAGCGGGCGGCATGGTATATCTGGAATGAAGGGATGCGGCTGGAGGCGTTGTCCCATAAGCTGATGGACATGACGGTGTTAAACCACAAAGATTTTGTGATGCAGGAGACGGAGACACAGGCGCTGTTTCAGGAATTGGCGGCGGATGTGGAATATCTGATGTGTGAAAAGGCAGTCTCTTTACGGTGCAGTGTGGAAAGCGCCTATATTGATGTGGAATATGATTTATTTAAAACGCTTTTTCTCAATCTGGTTGACAATGCGGTGAAGGCCGGTGCCACTGAGATTCGTGTCACGGGCAGTAAGTGCAGCGCGGAGTATGTGATACAGGTTCAGGATAACGGCAGCGGAATTCCCGCGCAGGAGATTCAGAGAATCACGGAAGCCTTCTATATGGTAGATAAATCCCGGTCCAGGAAGCAGCACGGCGCCGGGATCGGTCTTGCACTGGCGGAGAAAATCGCACAGATTCACGGAAGTACGCTGGAATTTGAGAGTGACGGAGTAAGCGGAACCACGGTGAGCATATGTTTCAAATGCAAAGGAGCGGCGGATGATGGGTAAAAGCAGGATCTACACAGCGATTATGTTTCTGTCGGCCGTCTGCATGATCTTTGGCGGGTGGTTCCTGACAGCCAGGCTTCTTAGGCAAAGAGAAGTGAGATTCTTAGGCAGTACCGGTGAAGTTGCGGTGCAGTCTGAGGAGATCGGTCTTTTTGCGGACGACATCCTAAGTGGTGTACAGGACTCGGAACCGGAGGAGCAGGAGGAATTTCAGGGTCAGAAGATATCCGAATATGTGAGGGCGCTTGTGCTGGCGGTCTGGGAATACGGCGGCAAAGAACTGCCTCATGAACCGATGGCGGGTCAGATGAATATGAAGCAGGCCATCGACGCGGGAAAGAAATGGGTCGAAAATATGGCGCAGATCGGTGTTTATACCGATGAACTGTCAGGCTGCGATTTCGATGCGACGAAGGCGGAATTGTGCACGATCGATACACCGATACGGATGAGTATGGATGAGTCGATGTACAGTTATTGGAAAATATGGTTTATCAAGGACGGCGTTTCGGTGGAGCTGACGATTCATGCCGCCAGCGGGGAAGTCTGGAAAGCGAAGATTTCCGTGGAACAGGGAGAAGAGAAGGACAATTATGTGGTAGTATATGATATGGGATACCTGCTGCAATATGCTTTTCCGTTTATGGGGTCCGGAATCAATAAGGAATGGACGGAAGCCTATGATCTTGAAGGCGACATGCAGTCTGTGAATGTGATGAGGGTCGAAAGCAAGGCAGTGTACGCAGAGGCAAGCCAGTCTTTTATCCAGAGTGGCGGCAGGCCTGACCGGTCGATATTGGAGTTTGGGCTGTATATGAAGGAGAATTAGCGAGCTATTTATGATAAAAAATATGCAGCACTGGTATAATAAAACAGTATAAACATATATTATATACATCTTCCCAAAAACAAAAGTCGTTATTGTGATATGCAGCTATTGACAATTTCAGTTGGTTAATGCTACGATAATAACGAAGATAGGGTGCGAGGGTAGCACCTTCCAAAAAGAAGTCCCCATTAAAGATTAGGTGTGAGGGTAACACCTTTATAAAGAAGTCCCGACGGAAGATATGCCCTTGCGCTTCGGCGCAGGGGCTTTCTGATTGTAAAGGATTAATCATGAATAAGGAAAATAAAAAGTACAAACTTAATTATTTATCTGCTGAATTTTATAAGCAATACAGTACGGATAGATACCCTGAAATTGAAAATAAAGAAAACCGTCCATATATGGTATTGCTGATCAAAGTTGATAATAATATCTTCGCAATTCCGTTTAGAACCAATGTTAAACATAACAATTGTTATAAATTTCGGAATTCTACAAGGCCTACTGACAGTGTAACAGGGCTTGACTATTCGAAGGCGGTTGTTATAAACGATAGTATCTTTATAGGAAAAGCGGCAAGAATAAACGATGATGAATATACGGAATTAGATATGAATTATCATATTATTATAAAACGTTTTACAACATATGTTAGGGGATATATCAAATATGCCGAGGGAACGCTCAATGAGTACCAGAGGTTAAAATACAGATATACAACATTACAATATTTTCATAAAGAGCTTGGAATTAAGCAATAAAAATGCGAAATATTACATTGCGAAATCTGTCAGATATAATGAATTGACAATTATGACACATCTTATATGAAAGTAGGAGACATCTCCCGCCTATGATGGAAATCAGAGGAAAGGGGGACGGATTCATATGAGAATGGTGAAAGATATCACAACGGTTGTTATGTATGCGGCAGTT
>CAMWXF010000145.1 GCA_947178115.1 uncultured Lachnospiraceae bacterium | reverse complement strand
TTTACAAAACGGGAGTCTTGGGTTACAAACGGGACTCTCGCCTTGCTATTTACCTTTCTACAATTGATTATATCATTTGCAAATTTTATTGTAAAGCATTTGTATATATTTTGCTTTACAAAATATCTCATTAACTATGGCAGACTATTAGGAACTTAAATTTAGTATATATGCATTTAATATATGCATCTGCAGCAAAACCATACAACTTCACCGTCCCACCTCTGGAAGCGTTCAAAAATCACATTTTTCAAAATCCGCTCTGTCCAAGTTAGTTCTTCTCACTCGTCCCCCTCAATAACATCATGTTATCCGCCGCTTTTCTATCTAACTATGCAAAGCTGTGCCCCAGCGTTCACCATATACTACCAAAATATGACACCTACATGCCGAAGTTCTTTAGATTTCTTCTCCAACGTTCCTCATCAATATCTTCAAAAATACATGATCTAAAGTTTCCCAATCCGAATTTCTATCATCCGGCATATCTTTTACAACCTGCTCATATCTGACAATCTCATCTTCTATAAACTTTTGAATTACCGGCATTTTCGGATTCAGGTCTATTTCGTCACCCTGTGTTTTAATCTCAAGCATCTTCTCAATTTCCATCGATAATTCTTTCGGAAGATTCTGCCTAAGCAAATCATCGAACTTCACCGGCGGCACACTATGATGATCTTCAATATATTTACATGCCAAAAGTGGTCTGAGCGCATAAACGTACTTTTTATACTTTACCTCTTCGTTTTGCAAATACTGTTTAAAAGTGCTGTTGGCAGTTCCATAGTAATGATAAAGCGCTGTTTTCTCGGAAAAATACTGCCTGCAGCTTTCATAAACATCTTTCCATTCATTGGTCGTTTTGTAGATAATCGGCGAATTAGCCCACTCGAAAAGAGTTGCGTTTCCTTTGTGAAACTGGACAAGTGTCTTTTTCAGATCCCACCCGTTAATATCTAGTACATCATCCAGCTGCCATTCAATCACATCTCTTTTCTCTTGAATACTTAAATAATCCTTCACTGCTCTTACATAAATAAATCTCACATCATAATCGCTATCCGGCGATGCCACACCCCATGCCCTGCTGCCTGACTCAACCGCATAGAGAATTTTGACTTTCTCTTTCTCTTCTATCTCTGTGAGCTTGTCCGTTATTTCCTCTCTAATATCTCTCACCAAAATCACCCTCTATAGCCCTTCTGTTTACATATTCAACAAATTCCCCAACCTTTTTCATATCCGGATTATCCGGCAGAGATGTCCGTTTTGTTGCCTTCTCTAATCGAATTTCATATTCAGATAACATGTCGTAAAAATCCTGCGAAAAAGTTTTGTCGTCTTTCTGAAAGTCTCCTCGTCTGATGCTTCTAAGCAATTCTAAATCGTCTGTTCTGTGAGTTCGTATTTCATTTTTTTCTAAAATATCAATCGCCATCATGAACAACCGGATTAAGTGCATCGCATGCTTATTTAAATGATTGTCATCTTTCTTTTTATTACGTTTACCGATCTTGTCATATTCTCTGATGACATTATTCATAACGCCCAGCATATTTTCATAATCCCTTAACGGCAAATGTTTGTAATCCGCATCAATAAATATTTCTGTCTTATACTCCGGATTATCCGACTCATCGATATAGATATTGATGTTTCCCTTGTCAAACATTTCATTCTTACGCCTGAAATCTTCCAACGCATTTTTAACAGAATTATAAATATGCTGCTCCCGCTCCTGCTGCGGCATATGATCTCTGGCAACGGCATTTTGTAATCTCCGAAGCTGCGCGCTTGCATACCCGCCAAAGGACTTCGCCGCCCTTTTGGAGAGGAACAAACTCTTATGATCCAACAGTTCCTGTCCCAATGTCGTTCTAATCAGATATTGATTCTCGTCCAGTCCCAGCAGTTCAATCGTATTGGGATTACACTCTAAAAGAAGCTTCACGATCTTATTAAAAGAATAAATAACCGTGTCAGTGTTTTCATCTTCGTACTGCTCAAATTGCGTCAATCCAAGCAAATCAGACGGCAGATTTAATGTAATTCCTCTAAAATCAATATCGCTGTTCTCATTGTTGGTTCCGTAAGCATAGCTCCCGCCAATCCCCATAAGAATAATGCGATTTCCAAGTCTCGGATTCGTTCTTAGAAACTGATAATTATTTGACTCCAAAAGTTTGACAAAATCCACCATAAAAGTACCTCGCATAAGCACCTTCTGAACAATTACATTTTTTCTCATATTAACACTGTCTGTATCCCATAGCAATGAATAAATTGCGCTATACTCGATTGCGAGATTCGCTTCGCAAACTCAAAATTTGCTGTACACTTTCCTATGGCATAAAAAGCTCCGAGAACAACTCACAATAAGCATTCTCGGAGCCTTCCTATTATTCAATGAGCAACGCAATTAACAATTCTTCACCCCATCGATCCAGAACCCATAATCAATATCTTTCTCCGCACTGATATGGTACGGTGCTTCCACGTCTGCACCCCAGCTGTTGATACCGCCCACGCCTCTCACAGCGCCCAGCACAGTCAGCACCGTTCTCCTCGGCAACGGCAGCTCCTCCTGATGTGTCGCGTTCTCAAGTTCCATAGATGTATACGGAATGCAGGCAAAAGCAATATCGCTGTCATCCTCCGCACGCACACGGATGGCGCTTTCTTTTACTTCCTTGTCAGAATTATTAAGCGTTGTACTGCGGTACACCTCCACCCATTTCGTCTGCATATGCACATTACAATCCTGCGGTACGAGATAAGGCGTCACCGGCAGCCCCTCTATCTCATAGACGCCGGGAACCCCGCCCGCCATCCGGTCGGGATATGTCTCTCCCGATAAGCCTTCATAACGATATCTGTCCGCACAGGTAGGCATAATAAACCGCATACCGAACACCGGCAGCTCCGGCAGTCCCTCTTTACCCGCGTAATGTACACACACATGGATATCTCCGCCGGCATACACTTCATAAGACACCGTAACCTGCGTCTCGGGTACGGTGAGCGTCTCATACACAAAAGTAACCGACGCGCGATCCGCTTCCACCGCGCCGCCGTAAACATTATTAGCCGGAGCCAGCGGCACCGCGACCGGCTGGTCATCTATCGAAACCATGATGCCCACACATTTGATATAGCAGTCCGCACCGATCCACATACCGCTCTTTAATGCAAATCCGCACCCTCTGTCATTATCCGTAAGCGCCCTCCAGAAAGTCGGTTTCGGCGCTCTGTACAGCCACTCTTTCCCATTCTGCACAAGAGACTCCATACCCGCTCTTTCACCGGAAAAAATATAGGAAAATCCGTCCCCTCGCATACCGATCGTGGCATCGCCCACGATCACCTGTAATTTATTCGTGCAATCCATAGTAATATCTCACCTCCTGTATAGCCGGTTTCTCCGTCCTGTCCGCAAACACGATACCGTTACCGGAAAATTCATAATTACTCGGCCTGTCATCGAAATCCCCGCCGTAACACAGCACCTTATTTCCTGTCGCTTTATCCTGCGCATAAACCGCCTGATCGATATAATCCCATATGAATCCGCCCTGATACATCTCAAAACGATCCAGCAGATCAATATACGACTTCATGCCTCCGATGGAATTCCCCATATCATGCATATATTCACACAAGATAAAAGGCTTCTTCGGCTCGTTTTCCAGATATTCCACAATCTCGTCAGGGGTTGCATACATACGGCTTTCCACCTCGGAAACCGTGTCCTCGTAAGTCCGGTCATAGATCACGCCTTCATAGTGAACCAGCCTGCTGCTATCCTTTTCCTTGAAAAATGCCTGCATCGCCTCAATATTGTCTCCTACATAAGACTCATTCCCCAGCGACCAGAACAGAATCGACGGATGATTCTTAAAAGTCTCAAAGTTAGTCCTCGCCCTGTCTATTACTACCTCTTTCCATTCAGGCACGCTGCCCGGCACATTCCACGACGGCTCAGGGAAAAATTTCTGCCATGAGCCATGACTCTCCAGATTTGTCTCCGACATCATATAGATACCGTTCCGGTCGCACAGATCATACCATGCGATCTGATCCGGATAATGGCAGGTACGCACGGCATTGATATTATTGCGCTTAAAGCACTCAATATCCCACTCCATATCCTGCATCGTAATGCACCTGCCACCCTCAGCACTCCACTCATGACGGTTAACACCATTGATAATCAGTCTTCTGCCGTTAAAAAGAATGACCTTATCCTTAATCTCAATATGCCGGAACCCGATGTCGCAGGAAGCTACTTCCGTTACGTTACCCTGCTTGTCTTCCAGAAGAACAATCAGCTTATACAGATACGGATTCTTATTCTCCCAGAGCACAACCTCCCTCACAGGTTCAAAAGCAACCTTAACTTCAGACGCCGCCGCTGCGTTCTGCTCCTCTATAACTTGTCCGTCCTGATCTTTCAGAATGACTCTTACCCTGCCTTCCGCCTCAGCATCCTCCGATGATATCTGCAGCTGTACGTCTAAGTTCCCCGTACGCAGATCTTCCGTCAGACAAGGTTTCGCCCACACATCTTCCACGTGCAGCTTGGGCTTCGCATACAATACTACATCCCGATAGATTCCCGAAAACCGGAAAAAGTCCTGATCCTCCAGATAAGCCGCAGTACTGTTCTTGTACACTTCCACCGCAAGCAAATTATTTTCATCTTTAATATAAGGCGTCAAGTCAAACTCAGACGGTGTAAAACTGTCTTCTGCATAGCCGACGAATTGACCGTTCAGCCATACATAAACCGCCTGTTCCGCACCCTCAAACCTAATGCAGACCCTTTTACCCCGAAGTCCCTCTTCCAAATCAAAAACTTTTCGGTAAGATCCCACCGGATTATAGTCCGCCTCACTGAATGAACCCGATTCCGTCCTGTCCGCTCCCAGTGCATACGCCGGGCGGCGGTACACCTTACCTTCCCACGGGTACAACGTATTGATGTAATGTATCTTATCATAGCCCGCCATCTCAATATGGCAAGGAACCTTTATTTCTCCGAATCCCTCTGCATTATAATCCGTCTTATAGAAATCCTCCGGACGTGCCTGTGGATTCACAGAATACGCAAACTGCCACACCCCATTCAAAGACTGACAAAGCGAGCTCTCCTTCTGCTCCAATTCTTCTTCACTTCCGTAAATCTTATGATCACTGTGTGCCGGAAGCTGACCCACACGAAACACCTGCGGATCATCCAGCCACTTAATATCAGGCTGCATATATGATTCTCCTCTCATTTTTCTATAAACAGAGGGCGTTTGCGCTATTATGCAATCGCCCTCCTGTTACAATCCCAATTACTATCAGCTCACTCAGCCCACAGAGAATGCCCGCTGCAAGCGGCATTCTCGCAGACATGACTTAGTTGTACTTAGACGCCGTATTTTGGCGTCTTAGTATAACTTCATGTCTTATTTTACTGCACCCGTAATACCTTCTGCAAACGCGTTCTGCAAGCAGAAGAATACGATCGCCGTAGGCAGCGTACAGATCAATACCGCTAACATCAGCA
>CAMWXF010000144.1 GCA_947178115.1 uncultured Lachnospiraceae bacterium | reverse complement strand
CCTTTGGAGAGCATAACCGTAGCGTCGCGGATTATATGAATCTGCCTGGTAATCAGTTTACCGACAAAAAAGGCGATGGCAAAGATGATCACCAAAAGTACAAGGCTTATGAGAAGGATATAAACCAGATAGCTGTTGGTGGCGGCGGTCAGTTCCGCGCTGGGCTTGCCGGTGAACATCATGCCGACAACACTGTCTTTTTGTTCGATGGGAATATAGTAACCATAATAATCCTGGCCGCCGATATTGACATTTCTGGCGAAGTATGTATTGCCTTGCTCCAGAACGATTTCTTTTACCGTATCGGTGCACTGCGTCAGAAGCACGCGATTTCCCGATGCGTCAGTGATCGTCGTTAAATAACGGGTGTCCCCGTAAAACATGGTGCAGTCTACGCCGGATATTTCTTTAATATAGTCGACGGTGTCCGTACTGGTGGAAAGATTGGTTCCGCCTTTGAAGAGGTTGTCCCCGGACAGCCTATAGGTGCCTGCATCAAGCGAGTCAAAGGTTTGCAGCAGGGAGTATCCGGTGACTTTCAGCATGTTTTCAATCTCATTTTCCGTAGTGGTCTTCATATATCTGGATGAAGTGATGACGGTGACGGAAATAGATAAAAGTGCGGGCAGAAGGCACAACAAAAGTAAAATTGAGATGATGCTTGGCTTTTTATTCATATGTATTACGCTCCTGTCTGGGTAGATTTTTTGGGCAGCATTTTAACTTTTTCACTGCATTTCTCTATTATAGTATAATTGTATTTCGGGAAGATGGCAAGAATCAGATTGGACAAGTATTAGCCAATATGAAATTTTTTCTGCATTTGGCAAAAAATAGATTGACATCAACTATGCATTTTGTTATTCTAAAATCATGAACAACCGATTGCGCAAAGTAAAATGTAACAACCGCATAAACAGAAACTGGCATATGCATCGGCAAGATGCTGTTGCGGCGCGGGAGTAAGAGTGCAGCCATCGGTGGAACGGGTTATAGCAGTACAAGCAAACCGGGACAATCAGACAATCATCGAGTGAAAATGGAGGGCAGGGCAGCATGGATAAGTTTATTGTTAACATCATCCATCGTCCGGAAATGGTACCTGAGTATGCAGAGAAGGTAACCGGACACGGTAAAGAAGAAGATATTGGCAGGAAGGAGCTTTTGACAGAGTCTCTGGATATCTTTAAGACACAGCAGGCAATTGCGCACAAGAACGGACTTAAGACCACGATTCAGATGACGTATGCTTCCTTATTTAATGATGAAGCGGTGGAACTGGCTAAGGCAGATCATGAAAAGTATGGCGACGAGATCGCCCTTTCTCTGCTGGGACTTCCCTGCGAAGAGTTCCGCGAGAAGTATAAGACAAAGGATTTCTGCATCTGGATGTTTTCCATGGAAGACAAGAAATCCATCGTAGACGATGTATTCGGTAAATTCCACGACAGATTCGGTTTCTATCCGGAATCCACGGGTTCCTACTATATGGATGCGGATCTGGTAAATTATGTTAAAGAAAAATATCCCATGGTGAAATGTGCCGTAGCTACATGCTGGGAAGAAGGACCTAAGGCATACCACACCTGTAACAATTCATGGTATACCTTTATGGACGGCGGTCCGTGGGCACCTTGGATTCCGAGTAAACAGAATGTACATGCGCCGGCAGCGAATGAGGCGGAGGACAGCGGTATCGTGGCAATCCCGCATTTGTCCCGTGATCTGATCGCATGCTATGACGGTAACGGCTCCAACTTCGGAACCCACCCCCAGAACGTACTCAGAAGTATGAGCTACGACTCCAAGACATGGGAGTATCCGTATCTGTACAACCTGATCGATCAGTACCGTGATCTGGCAAAATATAACAATGGTTATGCATACAATATGATGTTCGTAGGCCCCGGCTGGATGAACAAGATGGGACGTTGGGAGGCACCCTATGAACTCTTACTTAAGTCTTATGAAGACGGCATGGCATACTACGGTCAGCTCAAGAAAGAAGGCAAGCTGGATGACATGACCATGGCAGAGTTCGCGGACTTCTATCGTGAGAACAGAAGACTGACAGAGCCGGAATGCGCGCTCTGGAGAGATATTCTGTATGGATCGGATAAGCAGTTATTCTGGTACTGTGATCCTTACATGAGAGTCTGCGCGAACATGGATCAGGGCGGCGCTATCGTAGACCTGCGTCCTTATGCGGCGAAATTAGAGTGGCCGGTAGGTATCGGTACGAAGCATGTGACGGACGCTTCTTATCCGTTCTTAATTCAGGAGAAATACAGAGCAGGTTACTTTACTCACTATGCAGGCGAGGGTACGGTCAGAAGTGCAAAGCTGACGCATAACGGCGAGGAAGTGGATCTGTGCCTGTGCAGAACGAAAGCGCATTTCTCACAGGAGGGCAACACGAGAATCCTGACGCTTGATCCTGTGGATATCGAGTTTTATGACCTGACGGTGAAGCTGCAGACGAAGATGTATTTTGAGGAAGGCAGCTCCAATATTAAGATCGAGAGAACCATCTTAGAGATGAGCGATCCGAATGCCGAGGTGGAGATCAACGAGTACATGGTAGCATGTTACGGCACCACGGAATATTCCGAGGATATGAGCAATATCGTACTGTCCGTTACAGACGGCACAAACACAGAGAAAATCGATTATGCATACAAGTGCCGTGAAGCCCAGATGCAGGGCGCGACGGAAGCGATCGCTGTTGTACCGGAGATCGAGACGAGAGTATCTATCAGCTGTGAGAAGAAGGAGGCAGTAGGCTATATCAAGGAAGGCTATGCATTCTCACCGATGTTTACGTTAGGTTACACGACCAAGTTAAAAGATAAGGAGGTATTTGCGACATGGCTCAATCTGGCAAAGGCAAATTAAATTACAGGTGTCCCTCCTGCTTCATGAGAGACTTAGATATTGATATGTTTTATGATAAGGATAAAAAGGAGTATCATTGCATCCGCTGTCAGTATGTTGGGACAGAGGAGGACGTGCTTGAGAAGAATGAATTGGTGCGGTTCCGGTATAAGGATGCTATGAAGAGGTTTACGAAGTTTGATTTCGATTAAAAAGACATGAAGTTGCACTAAGGCTGCAAAGTACGCAGCCTAAGAGCAACTAAGTCATGTCTGGAAGAATGCCGCTTGCAGCGAGCATTCTTCTGAGCTGAAAGGGCGGTTCGGGACATCCATGTCCCTCAAATATACCAGACTATGAATGGAGACTACACATGAAATTCTACAAGGGTATGGATTTATCTTCGCTTTTAGAGGTGGAGCGTCTTGGCGGGAAGTTTTATGACCATGGTGTCGAAAAAGATGTTTTTGATATTTTACAGACTTATGGAGTCAACGCGGTGCGTCTCAGGTTGTGGAATGATCCTTATACGGAGGACGGTAAGCCTTACGGGGCGGGCACGAATGATCTGCCGGTTACGATAGAGCTGGCGAAGCGTGCGCAGGCTCATGGCATGGATGTGCTGCTCAACCTGCATTACAGTGATTTCTGGGCTGATCCGGGGAAGCAGAAGGTGCCGAAGGCATGGCGCGGTATGGATGCGGATCAGTTGACCGAAGCGGTCTATTCATATACGAGGGATACGCTGCTTGCCATGAAGGAGGCAGGGGCTTATCCGGATCTGATACAGGTGGGAAATGAGTTGACCGGCGGCATGCTCTGGCCTCTGGGACAGCTGCCTAACTACGATAATCTGGCACGTTTTATCAGTGCAGGTATCCGGGGTGTGCGGGCGGTGGACGCAGATATGCCTGTCATGATCCATCTGGACAACGGCGGCAACGGCGCTATGTACAGAGACTGGTTTGATCATTATATGGAGCGGGGAGATGATTTCCAGATCATCGGACTGTCCTATTATCCGTTCTGGCACGGCACCATGGAAGAACTGCGGAATAATATGAATGATCTGGCGGTGCGCTACGGCAAGGAACTGATCATTGTGGAAACTTCCATGGGATTTACAATGGAAGACTATGCGGAGTATGAGAAGCTGGCGCCCGAAGAGCGTAAGGGATATGCTACGAAGCCCGAACTGGTGGAGAATTTACCTTTCCCGATGAGTAAGGAAGGTCAGAAAGATTTCATGAAGGCGCTGTTTGATGTGATCGATCAGGTGCCGGAACATAAATGTAAAGGGTTCTTTTATTGGGAGGCGGCATGGATCCCGGTAGCCGGTTCCGGCTGGGCATCGGAGAATGCCCTGCCTTATATTGAAGAGAAGGGACCATGCGGAAACGAATGGGCGAATCAGGCACTTTTTGACTATGATGGTCAAGCATTGCCGGCATTGGAAGTGATACGCGACTATCAGCCTTAGTCTGCGACCGGCGCAGTCGATTTGCGCACGACCAACTGCGGACGAAGCATTGTCCGACTGATCGGGACATGGTTGATCAGAGAATTGAGAGAGAAGAATCCACATTTTCCTAAAGTGATACAGTCCTGACGGATGGTGGTAAGAGGCGGAGTGAGCTGTGCGGAGATCGGCAGATCGTCGAAACCGATGACGCTGATATCTTCGGGCACGCGGAAACCGCGTAAGGTGCATTCCTCGATCACACCGGAAGCGATCAGGTCATTACCGCACAGGATGGCGGTGATCCCCATGGAAAGAAGATTGCCCACATGATATTTGGCGGCTTCCGCCACATAGTAACCGTAGGGCATGGTAGTCTCGTCAAAGGGAAGGTCATGTTCCGTCATGCTGTCGATATAAGCCTGACGGCGCTGCTCGGAGATCATGGAGTTGCGCGATCCGTTAATCAGGGCGATCCGCTTGTGGCCGAGCGTCATCAAATGTACGATGGCATCGTCAATACCCTCGGAACTGTCGGTACCTATGGAACTGACAAAGGGATTTTTCTTGATATAGTTATCCAGAAGAACCGTGGGAATGTTTGTCGTATTAAACTGTGTCATCCAGTCGTCCTGCAGGGCGAAACCGATAATAAATGCGCCTACGTATCCGTGCTTGAGCATGTATGTGTCGTATTTTTCCGTGGATTGGAAAAGAGGGGTGACAGGAGTCACCGTAACATCAAAATTTTCGCGGGAGGCAGACTGACGGAATCCCAAGATAATATCATAGCCGAACTGGTCTGGATTTTGATATTCCATGTTTTCCACAAAAAGACAGAGCTTTTTTTGAGCTTTGCCGCGCATTTGTTTCGTAGTGTAGCCCAGTTCCACCGCGGTATCCAGTACGGTTTGCCGCAGAGATTCGCTGATGTCGCTGGCACCGTTTAAACCTTTGGATACGGTGCTTACGGATATGCCGAGTCGATTGGCTATGTCCTTGATTGTTGCCATGGTGATACCTCTCATCTTTTATTTTTTTTTATATGGAATGATTAATTAAGCCGGAAAATTTGTATAAATGATAAAGTCAAAATCCCAACATTAGAATAGAAGAAAAAGAAAAATAATGCAATAGTACATTTTGTGATTTCCGAAAGGTTTCGCAATTTTGTATAAACTTTACAAATAGACTGGTTAGAATCCGTGCAAAACGGAAAAATTAAATTAGGATAAGGATTTCTGTATTG
>CAMWXF010000143.1 GCA_947178115.1 uncultured Lachnospiraceae bacterium | reverse complement strand
TCATTTCATCTGTTCCAATACGCCATTCGAGATTTTCTTTTGTTTCATTAAGAGTCAGAGGTCTATATGGTTCATATTCCACAACATCTTTATCAGATAAATATTCAAATAAATCCTGCAAATCCTCTTGCTTATATCTTCTTAGAACCAACCTTTCCGTTTCTGCTCTTAAGTTTTTACTCTCCATATCATTCTCCTATTCCGGCAATAATAATCGTTGCATCGCCATCCAAAACTTCTTCAATTACAAATCCCGCGTTTTGCAATACTTCTTTTTCATGTTCCAGGGTCAGGGGAATATCAAAATGCACATAGCAATTATCCGGTACGTCTGACTGTTTTCTTTTTTCCAGATAAACACTGCGCAACAGTTCCTCTTCTTCGTTACAACATGCAATATAGTCTCCCAATATAAAAACACCGCTTTCTTTCAGGCTGCAGCAAATCTTCCGGTACAATTCCCTTTTGCGTTCCGGCAGGAAATGATGCAGGCTTTCAAAAGAAATTACAGCATCCCATTTACCATATCCAAAATCATATTGGAAATAATCCTGACATACTGTGGTAAGAGGTTTATCGTAATGTTTTTCATGCAGTTTATCCAGCATATTTGCACATAAATCTACGCCCGTTACCTCAATGTTCGGATTTCTTTGCCATATCTTGTCCAGTTCTAATCCGGTTCCACATCCTAAGTCTAAAATTTTCTGACATTCCGAAGGTAAGATTTCGGCAAATATCTGATAAGATTTCTCCCAAATTGACATATGTTCTTCATAATCATGCAGCCGCTTCGAAAAGAAGTCAGACATTTCTTCCAGCGGGGAATCTGCCGTATCCCGAAGCCATTGTTTTAAATTCTGCATGTATTCTTCAGTTGATCGCATAATATTTGTCTCCTTCCATAATTCTGTCGTAATCAAACTGACATTCCTTTGTGGTATAACGTAACATATTTTAATTCTGCCATCCACCTCACGTATTTTTATAAAGAAACATGAACCAATGCCAATTAAACGGTCCCATGAATCCAATTAACAAAATGACTTTTATCTCTGATCTGTGGTATACTGAAATCACATAAGTACAAACATTTATGGAGGTCGCCTATGCTCTATCACTACACAGACTTTACCGCATTCGACGGAATCATCCGTTGCGGAGAGCTGAGACTTAACAATATCTTAAATATGAACGATGCTTCCGAGATGACACTTTTCATGAACGGAATCTGTAAAGCCGTCATCGAAAAGCTCCGTGCAGACGGAGATCACGACAGACTCCGTGAAGCGCAGAATTTTTTTGTCAGGGAAATGGAAGAAGAATTTCATTATTCTGCCTATGCGGCATGCTTCTCAAGATACCGCGATGATGCCGCCCAGTGGGAGCGCTACGGATATCTTGGTCAAGGTGTATGCATCGCCTTCCATGAGGCTCTCATGAAGAAGATGGTCGGCGGTGTCGTCTCCCTTCAGGAAGTATATTATCAGGCCGATGTGCGGGAGCATCATCTCGTGGGGGAATTTTACCGGCTGTTCAAGAATGCTGAACAGTTGTCGGACAATCTGCCCCGATTACGAGATCTGATGAACGATGCCTGGGTGGAATCAGCCGCCTTCAAGCATCCTTCTTTCGCAAACGAACGGGAATTCCGGTTGGTGGTCTCACCTTTCATTTCCAACGATTTTGCCGTAGAGCCGAAATATCATGTGGCACGGGGCAGAATCAAAAAATACTATCCGCTGGACTTAAACCGTATGTGCGGCAAATTGAATCTGCATCTGTCGGATCTGGTAGGCGAAATCATCATCGGTCCCACCTCCTCACAGTCCCTTCCGATCTTACAGGATTATTTAGAGGACTGCGGTTTGAACATCCTGAAGGACAAGATCAGCATGTCGGATTGTCCTCTGCGCCAACCGACATCCTGACGGATTTTTCACCTATATATAGAACACCCTGAACATCGCTTTGATACAGCAAATATTAAGATGTATCGTCACCGACATTCAGGGTGTATTATATTGTTAATTATGATATTTGTTATTCTTCACGCCACACATACTACACAGCGTAATAACCTGTGTCAAGTATCATCACTAATTACTTCGCCGCCGTCACGGAAGTAATATGCGGATTCACGCCCTCATACCAGTACAGGAAGCCTTCCATATCAATTTTATCACCGATATTTAAGGCTTTCACAGCCGCATACACATCCGTCGTCTTGTCGCGCAGATAAGACTCTACCGTGAAGGTATAAGTATTACCGTCAAGTGATACATTGAAATACAAGTCATCTCCGTCCTGTCCGGATCCGTCCCAGTTATACAGAAAAGCAACATCGTTTCCGTCATCATCCTGACCGGCAGCCTCCACGGTCATTCCTTTAAAGGATACAAACTTATTCTGGTGATTGATTAAATCATCGGAACTAAGCAATGATGTAACATCCTCTGCGGCCGCTACATAATTTCCGTCTTCAATCTCAAAAGTAGCGCCCTCTGCAATCTCTACTTCTCCCGACCATTCCGCTTTATATCCGGTTACTTTAATCTTTGTTCCCGTTGTCAGCTTATTATAGTCTTCTTCCGAACAAGTAATATTGTATACAAAATAAGCGCCATCCTTATCCTGCGTATACAGGGTAGCCTTATTGTCCCACCATGACTGCTTGTCCTGCACATATGTTTCAATCACAACTTCCGAATCTAATGGGGCCGCCACATATTCATCATATGTCATGACACCCTCGGATTTTACATCCGCCGCACTGCTCTCAGACGTTGTATCTCCGCCCTTAGAACCACATCCAGCACAAGTTAACACAAGTGCCGAAGCCAAAAGTAATGTTATAATTTTTTTCATTTTTGTACCATGCCTTTCTCTTTACCTGCAAATTTTTTGACCGGAAAACTACCGGTCTATGCACAAACTAAGTATACATGAAATTCACAGGAAATCAATAGCAAATTGTCGAATTACATATACGATCATGCCACCCCAGACAACAGTCAGTGCCGTTAACAGTATGACGGATGCCTTAGGAAGCGCTCCCAGCTCCTTTTCCCCGGAAGCCAATCGACTGTTCTGTATCCCGATCTGATCCAGCCGGTACAGAGCGGTTATATCACTGTAAAGTCCTGTAATGTATTCCGCATCGACCTCCTGCCCTCTTCTGACGGATTTTACGGTATTCTCCACGAGCTGTCCGGCGGCATCTCGAAGAGAGGCGGAACCCACAAACACAGGCGTAACAAAAGTATGCTCCACATTGTTAAGCAACAGCTCCGCAGCCTTGATCTTAACTTCATAATGCAAGGCGGCATCTGTACCGATTTCAGACAGATACTCTTTGTATTCAGCGGACTCCTGTGCCTTTGTCGTCACAGGCACATACCCTTCCGTCTCTGCATAAGCGATCTGTACCTCATTCGTCAGCAGATACTGTGTAAACAGCCATGATGCCATAACCTCCTGCGGATCTTCTTTATTGAAAACGCAGACAGAAGGTCCCTGAGATATCATGCTTGGATTTTCCACGTCAAACTGCGGGATCATCATGACCGCAGTCTCAAATTCAACGATCTTATCTTCACTGATGTCACATAACGGTGCATCCGTTCCCATCCATGTGGCACCCGCCGTGGAATCTATGGCAAAGATACACTGCCCGGCATTCAGAAAATTCGCCGGATAGCTTGAAATCTTAAAAGTAGAAAATGCACCGCTGTCACCGTGTGCCGCAACAGTTGTCAGAAGCTCTGATGTGGTATCGTTAAAAAGCAGAATATTGCCACTCTCATCAGAATATCCGGCACCTTTTTGCTTCAACATCTGAAGCATCATATTATCTGTAGATTTGTAGATAAAAGGAATCATCACCTTCTGCCCGTTGACCAGAAACGTGCCGTCCGCATCCTGCTCCATCGCAGCCTCGGAAACCTCCCATATAAAGTCCCATGTAAGAACATCCGGCAAAGTATACCCCAATTCCTCCACATAAGTCTTGTTCACGTAACAGGCTTCCGTAGAACGCATGTACGGAAGCGCATAACAGTGTCCGTCAATAGAACATTCTTCCAAAAACTTCGGAATGATCTCCGACACTTTAGGGGAATCAAACTTCACTTCTCTCCCGCCAAGTCCATATGCTCCATCCGTATACAGCTCATCCAGCGGAACTACCAGATTCGTTCCCGTCAGATATGTGGCAATATGATCCGGATAAGTAATACATACGTTAGGCGTGGTGTCTGTGGCAATATTCGTGATCACATCGTTGTAGATCTTGCCATAATCCGTATAGAGGCGCAGATTCACGGTAATATTCGGATACAGCGTCTCAAACTCATCGATCGCTCTCTCATAGATCGCCGTCTGTGTTTTATTGGTGTCATTCTTTGCCCAAAACGTGATCTCATATTCTCTTGTATCATCAAACTGCTCCGGCATCTCGAAGGCAGCAAGTCCTTCCCTGCCATGACAGCCCGACAGCATGAATATGCATCCGCATAATATAGCCGAACATAATATTCTGTTGAAAATATTTTTCCTCATCCCTTCGTGCCTCCTCTGGAAACGCCTTCCATGATTTTCTTATGGAACACGAGAAACAACAGGATCAAAGGTACCGAAATCACTACTACCGCCGCCATCATCGCCGGAATATTCTCACGTCCGAAACCGTTTTCACGAATCTCCTGGATTCCGTTAGATACAAGAAAATAATCCGGATCATCCGTGATCAAACGCGGCCATACATAAGAATTCCAGCATTCGATCACTTTCAGTATCGTAATCGTCACAAGCGTCGGCTTGGAGATCGGTATCATCACCCTAAGCAGATACCTTAAGTCGGAGGTGCCGTCCACCTTCGCGGCATAATACAGACTGTCCGGTATCTGTTCAAAATTCTCCTTGAGCAGATAAACATAAAATACCGACATCACTGACGGCAGAATCAATCCGGCGAAGGAATTGCGCATATCAAGATTCGTGACCGTCATAAAGTTCGTAATAACTGCCAGCTCGTTCGGAATCATCATCATGGAGAGGAAAATAACGAACATGACATTCTTCCCCCGAAATTCCAGCCTTGCAAACGCAAATGCCGCCAATGTAATCACCACCAGCATAACAAGCGTAGTCACCAGCGTAAAGATCAACGTATTTAACAGATAACATCCGAGCGGCACTGCGGTAAATGCTTCCACATAATTCTGCATGGTCGGAGACAATGTGAAGAATCTTGGAATATATTCGGCATTATACGCACTATAACTCTTGACAGAAGTCAAAACCATCCAGTAAAACGGAAATAACACGATAACAGCCCATACCGATAACAGAATATAGGTGATGACTGCCGCAGTTTTCTTACGCCTGCGGGCAGTCTTTTCTATTTTTTGATAAGCAGTCATATTCTTCTGCTCAATTACCTTTTCTACCATAATAATAACCTCTTAGAACAGCCCATTTCTATATTTTCAATAATGCACTTTTCTTTTACTAATCAGCAGATTGATGCAGGTGATCGTAAATACAATGGCAAAAAGCAGGATCGCCGCTGCCGATGCATAGG
>CAMWXF010000142.1 GCA_947178115.1 uncultured Lachnospiraceae bacterium | reverse complement strand
TTGTGAACGTTACGACCGACAAGGTATATCTGAACAGGGAGTGGGAGTGGGGATACCGGGAAAATGAAGAATTGAACGGCTATGATCCTTATTCCAATTCGAAATCCTGCTCGGAATTAGTTACAAGCAGTTATAAGAATTCTTTCATGAATCCGGCTGATTTCGAAGAGGGGAAGACTGTAAAGCCTGCGGCTGTCTCAACTGCAAGAGCCGGCAATGTAATCGGAGGAGGAGATTTTGCGGCGGACAGGATCATTCCCGATTGTGTACGCGCTGTTTTGTCAGGTCAGGAGATCATTGTCAGGAATCCCTATTCCACAAGACCGTATCAGCATGTGTTGGAGCCGGTCGCGGTGTATTTGATGCTGGCAGCGAGGCAGTACGCAGATTCTGATCTCGCGGGGTGCTATAACGTGGGTCCGGATGAGACGGACTGTTATACAACCGGGGAGATTGTGACGCTTTTCTGCGAGAAATGGAACCGGGCCGCCGGACAGAAGGTAAATTGGCGCAATGAGTATGACGGCGGACCACACGAGGCCAATTTCTTGAAATTGGATTGTGCGAAGCTGAAGGGCACATTTGGCTGGAAGCCGGTATGGAATGTAGAGAAAGCCATGGAGAAGATCGTGGAGTGGACGATCGCCTATCGCGATGGTGAGGATATTGCGGCGGTGATGAATAGGCAGATCGGGGAATTTATCGGAAGAGGATAGAATGTATCGGGTAGAAGATAAATATTGCTGCAGCGAAGCGGAACTATTCGTGCTGCAAAACAGAATAGGCTCCGTACTGAAGCCGGATGTCAATGAAAACAATGCGGACGGATACAGTATTATCAGTCTGTACTTCGATGACCTGCATGACAGCTGCTATCAGGATACGTTGGACGGACATGAGATACGTGACAAATACCGAATCCGGATATATAATAATTCTCTGGACAAGATCCGGCTTGAGGTGAAGCAGAAGAGAGATTCCAGAATACGCAAGTATGCTAAGGACATTGACCGTGATCAGATGTACCGGCTTATGAACGGACAGTGTATTGTTGATGATGTGATGTCGGCCGATGATCCGGTGACACTTTTTAACATTGCGATACAGACGCGCGGTTTAAGACCGAAAGTCATTGTTGCGTATGAGCGCAAGGCGTATGTATTCGAGGCAGGTAATACCCGGATAACTTTTGACAGGAATCTTCGTGCCTGTGATCGGACGGATTGGTTTGGGCGTGAGGATGTCGTATATGATCCTGTGAGGGAGCAAAGCGCGGTTCTTGAAGTGAAATATGATGAATTTATACCGGATTTCCTGTTGCAATTATTGGAGCTTGGTAATATGCAGCAGTCTGCTTTTTCCAAATATCAGCTTTGCAGGGAGTTATATGAATATACCGGCATTATATAAAATGCGATGAGAAAAGAAGAGGAGAGTCGGATGTCAGTCAGGGATGTAATCAAAAAGAGCGTGTATGAGAGTTTGGGTGGAGGAGCCAATCTGTCCGTATGGAATGTTGTGCTGATCATTGTGATCGCCTGTCTGATCGGGCTGTATATATTCTATGTGTATAAGTTCACCAGTAAATCTGCATTTTACTCTAAAGATCTGAATATTACTATGGCGGGACTGCCGCTCATTATCGCGGCGATTATGATTGCGATGCAGTCCAATCTGATTATCTCATTAGGTATGGTAGGTGCGTTGTCCATCGTCAGATTTCGTAACGCAGTCAAGAATCCACTTGATTTGTTATACTTATTCTGGTCGGTCAGCGCAGGCATTATTGTGGGTGTCGGGCTTTATGTGCTGGCGTTCGTACTGTGTGTTGTCATGACGGTTCTGCTTCTGGTACTGGAGATGGTTCCGAATGCGAAAGCGCCTGATCTTCTCGTGCTGCGCGGCGGGGCGGAAGGAATGAACTACGGTGAGATTGAGAACATTTTGAAGACGAATTGTAAATATCATAAAGAAAAAGCACGAACGATTAAGAACGGTGAGGCGGAGCTGATCATCGAGGTTCGAATGTCAGATAAGGAAGAACTACTGCGTGAGCTGAGTGATACGGATCAATTTACGCAGGTAAACTGTATCTCACATGACGGGGAATCCAGAATATAGGGCTTGATTTGGATTATTATAAAGCATAAGAGAATAAGGAAAAACGTCGGAAAGTACCGGCGTTTTTTATTTTTCTAAGAAAAATATATTCTGTGAGCGTGTGAAGATCGCTTCTATTTTTTACAGAAAAACAGATTTACATAACTTCACATTGGAAAGCTTATAGAAATGTGTTATGATAAAAAATAGTAGACATAGCATAATAACCATTATAACCTTACACGGATATAAAAGGGAGAGAGTTATCATGAGAATTCACGGAGCTCACGAGATGAAATACAGATGGATTGCCATAATTTTATGCCTCGCACTGTGTCTGGGAAGTACACCGATTAATGCGTTGGCTAAAGAGACGGGCGCGGGTTTAGAAACGACACAGAATGATATGACAGCTTTGACCGAAGAAGGCGTGGGCGAATCGAATGGCAGCACAGGTCAAGGCTATATAGATAATAGCGAGGGCGCCGATAATGGTGAGGCCGGTGTTGGTGCAGGGCAGGCGGATGATATCGGGGACACGGATGACCCGACCAGCAGTGATAATGCGGAAAATACCGATCAAAATGGCGGCAACGAAGATTCAGGAGACAGCGGAGAAACAGATAAGGACGATCCGAATTACAATAATGGCTTGAATACGGCGGATGACGGGGAAGGTACGGATGAATCCACCGATGGAAATAACACCGACTCTGTATCGGAGAACGACGTGGATTCAGTCTCCGGGAATGATCTTACATCCGTTTCGGAAAACGATATAGAAGACTCGGCTGCAAAACGGCATGCGCTGATCAAATCCGCGGAAGAAGCCTTCGATCAGCTGCTTACAGAGAAAGATCTGATGGCGCTTCTCTATCATACAGACAGCTATGGCGCCCGAAGCAGCGCAGATGAAGACAGTGCTGTGGCAGCGACGATAGAGATCGGACAAACACTGTATATTAAGGGAATAAGAATCACGGAGGATGATGTCTGGTATCTCGTGCAGTTCTGGCTGAATGGCGCGGAGGGCATGGGATATGTGCAGAGCTATTATCTGGCCTATTCCGATGAGGACTGGATCGCATGGGAAGAGATATATCTGCGCCCGATCTTAGAGGGAGAGGGTGCGGAATACGGCATTACCGCGTATGGAATGACAGCCTATGATATACTTCCGTATACCGTAGATACTTCGGATATCAATGCGTTTCCGGGGTCTTATCAGGCTGCGCTCAGAAGTCTGAAGAGCGAACATCCGAACTGGACCTTCGTACCCATGAAGACAGGACTTGACTTTAACACATCGGTTTCTAAGGAGATGGGAGCTAAGAGCCTGATTCAGAAGACGACGAACAACTCTTCTAAAGGCTGGGTCGGGAACGCGTGTCCAAGCGAAAGCGGATGGTATTATGCGACGCAGCCGGCAGTGGCATATCATATGGACCCGCGTAATTTCCTGACGGAGACTTCGATTTTCCAGTTTGAACAGTTGACGTTTAACGCATCCTATCATACCGAGGAAGCGGTGCAGACTTTTTTAAACGGGACGTTTATGAAGGGAAAATTGGCGGATGATTCGCAGGGTCGTACTTATGCAAAGGCGTTCTATGAGATCGGCAAGAACAGGAAGTTGAGTCCGATCCATCTTGCGTCCCGCGTATATCAGGAGCAGGGACAGGGCACTTCAGGACTGATTTCCGGCACATATCCGGGATATGAAGGATATTATAATTTCTTCAACGTGGGTGTCAATGGCGCTTCTACGGCGGAGAAGATCGTAAAAGGATTGACGTACGCAAAGGAGAAGGGCTGGAATACTCGCTATAAATCCCTTGAGGGCGGTGCGGCTACAATCGGTAATAATTATATTCTGAAATATCAGGATACCATATATCTGGAGAAGTTTAATGTTGATAAGAACAGCCCATACGGAGTTTATGAGCATCAATATATGCAGAATATCCAGGCGCCAGCCAGTGAATCTTCCAGTACGAGGAAGATGTATGCGAATGCAGGTTCCTTAAACAGTGCCTTTGTTTTCAAGATTCCGGTGTTTGATAACATGCCGGAAGATCAGTATTACCCGACGCTGCGCCTGAGTAGCACGAGTATCACATTGGACAGAAGCAAGGCGGCTGACTGCGAGAGCGGACGGCAGTTAAAGCTGTATGTGGATGACATTGAAGTGGATCCATCCGAAGCGGATTGGAAAAGCAGCGATTCCTCTGTTGTGTCGGTGCAGGACGGCCTGGTGAAGATAGCGGGCGGCGAAAAGTCCGGAAAAGCAGGAGAAGCCGTTATTACGGCAACTTATCAGGAAGTAGAGGTATCTTGCAAGGTTAAAGTAATCATATCACTGCAGGCAATTACGCTTGATAAAGAGGAGATTTGCCTGCGTCGTCCCGATACGGTAGTGCAGGATACTATGGGACTTAGTCCGGCGGAGATAGCAGAGAATACGGCGCAGGCAGTTTTACAGGTTTCTTTCGATCCGGCGGATACGACGGCGGATCGTAAGATTACATGGACTTCCAAAAATGCGAAGATTGCCACGGTCAAGGCGGACCCGACAGATGATTCCAAGGCGGTCATCAGCGCTGTCGGCGCAGGAAAAGTGGAGATCGTTGCGAAGGCAGCCAAAGCGGGCGGTCAGACGGCTTCCTGCACGGTATATGTCAGTGCGCCGATTTGCGGGATTACCCTGACGAATCGAAATGCACAGGAGACAGACCCGGCGGATCGGACGACATTGCTTGCGGGGCAGAGTATTAATCTGTCTGCGGAATATTATCCCAAGGACACCACCTCGGATACAAGTGTGGTCTGGAGCAGCTCTAATCCGGCTGTTGCCACGGTGGACAACGGTAAAGTGACGGCGGTGGGCAGCGATCCGAATAAAAACACGGCGGTGATTACGGCGAGAGTGTCGGGGTGTGAGAGCGGTTATACGGCGGAGCATACCGTTATAGTGGAAAACTGTACCGTTACGTTTATGAAGCCGGGGACGAATGGAATGACCGTGCTGGGCGAGCCCCAGCGGGTGCTCTACGGCAGTACATTGTCCGAAGAAACGCTGCGTGAAAGAGAGCAGATGTTGCTTGCGGGCGGATATGATCCGAATGAGAGTATTTTTATCGGCTGGTACACCGGCGAGAACGGTACAGGAAGCAGGTTCGATGAGACGACTGCCGTCTACAGTAAGGACGTTGTGCTTTATCCCTATTACGAAGAGCAGGGCAAAGGATTCTATGTGCTGCCCATCGGGGATCAGACTTATACCGGCAGTGCGATTAAGCCTGTTGTTCAGGTGTACGACAGTGTGATTTACGATAACGGGGAGAGAGACCTGATCGAGCTGGTTCTGAATAAAGATTACACGGTGTCCTATAAGAATAATAAGAATGTCAATCAGGCAGGTAAGGCGGCTCCTACCATTACTGTCAAAGGTAAAGGAAATTATGCCGGTACGCAGCAGGTAACGT
>CAMWXF010000141.1 GCA_947178115.1 uncultured Lachnospiraceae bacterium | reverse complement strand
GAAACCTTGGTTCTACGTGCCATAATCCTCGCAACCTCGATACGTTTCAATTCGCCGCCGGACAGTGACGCATTTACCTCACGATTGACGTAATCTCTCGCGCACAGCCCTACCTCCGAAAGCATTTCGCAGATCTCCGCCATCGTAGCCGCCCTGCCTGCCGCTATGGACAGTAGTTCCTTGACGGTGATGCCTTTAAAACGAACCGGCTGCTGGAACGCAAAACTAATACCCATATTAGCACGTTCCGTAATAGATCTGTCTGTGATGTCCTCACCGTCCAACAGAATCTTTCCCTCCGTAGGTGTCAGAATTCCGGCAATAATCTTGGCAAGCGTGGACTTCCCGCTGCCGTTGGGCCCGGTCACTGCCACAAAGCGATCGTCTATTTTCAGATTAATATCATTTAGAATTTCTACCTCTTTGTTCTCATCCTCGGCAGAAAAACTGATTCCTTTTAACTCTAACATACGCTGATCTCTATACTTTCTTTCATTTTAATCCATTAGAACATCTTATCACAAAATAAATTAGTTAGCAAATACTTGGCGGATAATTTCTGCACCGGACTGTAAACGACAACTTCATTTTAAACTGCCGGCATAGGTTTCCCGTATGCCGGCAGTCATCTTTTCCCGTTTCTATATAATCCGAAGGCTACCGCACCAGATAAGGTGCAATCGCCGTCTCCACTTCCTGAATCTTATCATTTGTCTCCAGAATCCTGAATTCCACCTGCTTAGACAGATCCATGGAAAAAATTCCCATAATGGATTTCGCATCGATCACATATCTGCCGCTTACCAGATCAAAATACCCTTCAAACGGCTCAATTGCTTTCACAAATCCTTTCACTCTATCTATAGAATTCAGATCCAACATATAGCTTTTCATTTCGTATTCCTCGATTCTATCTTTGAATCCTGCGTATCAATATGCCGTTGCGCAGCAGTGTCTTATCGATATAATGTCTGGAGAAAAGAATCTCCCCCTCTCTCTCGATCTCGATATCTTCCTCCTCACAGTTGATAATGACTTCCACGTAATTATCCATCCATCCCATCTTGTTGAACTCTATGACTCTCGATCTGTTGATCTTGTTCGGAAAATGAAAATTGCGGTCGCGAAGAAGCGGTTCTGTTCTGCGAAGCTGCAAGAGGCTTCTGATTATCTGGATCCTCTCATCGTATACGCCCGCATCTATTTCCTCCCATGGCATGCACCGCCTGCAGTCCGGGTCATATCCGCCCTCCATGGCGATCTCCGTACCGTAATAAATACACGGTGATCCCGGCATAGTAAACAGCACCGCAAGCTGCTGAAAATATTCATCCAGATTTTTTACATCGCTGCGCAGCCGCTTCGTATCATGGGAATCCAACAGATTAAAAAGCACATCATTCGTCTGCTGCATATATCCTGTATAGCAGCGATTGATGGTATACTCAAAATCTTCATTTGTCAGGCTCTTATCTATCCAGAAGTCCTTAATACTCTCTGCGAGCGGATAATTCATGACCGCATCGAACTCGTCTCCCCGCAACCACGGCATCGCATCGTGCCAGATCTCGCCGAGAATATAAATATCCGGTTTGATCGCCTTCAAATGCGTCCGCAGTTCTTTACAGAACGTATGAGATATCTCATTGGCCACATCCAGCCGAATACCGTCCACATCGTAATTTCTCACCCAGTTCTCACACACACCGATCAGATATTCCCGCACCCTGGGATTATTTGTATTCAGTTTCGGCATCGAATCAAAAAAAGCAAACGTATAATACTGCTTCGCATAAGCGCATCCGCCGTCCTGCTTAAAGGGCCACTCATTGATCATAAACCAGTCCCAATACTCGGACTGAGGTCCCTTCTCTTTCACGTCCAGCCAAGGGGCAAATTCCTGTCCACTGTGATTAAACACCCCGTCAAGCATAATACGGATTCCACGATTGTGTGCTTCTCTCACCAGCGTAATCATCGTCTCTTCCGATCCGAAATGCGGATCGATCTTCGTATAATCCGTGGTGTCATATTTGTGGGATGTGGGTGCCTCGTTGATCGGCGTCAGATACAATCCCGACACTCCCAAACCCTGAATATAATCCAGCTTATTGATAATGCCCTGCAAATCTCCGCCGAAAAACTCCTTATTGGTAACCGAACCCTTGTTACGCCAAGGCAGCGTACCTTCGGGATTGATAGACGGATCACCGTTGCAGAATCTCTCCGGAAAGATCTGATACCAGATGGTCTCATTCACCCAGTCCGGAGTCACCGGAATATCCGCCGGATTCATCCATGGGAAAACAAAGCACTGACGACTTCTCCCCTCCAACTGCATCTGTGCCTCCGACACAAAGCCGTCCTCGAAATAAAACCATCGTTCACTGTCCGTCTGTAATTCGAAATAATATTTCAGTCTTTTATACTCCGGTTTGATCGTCGTCGTCCACCAGAGCTGATTCTTAAGCCGCTTCTTAAAGGGAATATTGATCCAATCCCCACTCCAGCTCTCCCCACCGCCCAGAATACCAGACTTAAAGGGATCGCCCTGAATAATATTCACATATCGCACATCATATCCCGTCTTAATATTGATGATCAACTGCTCCCCGTCCAGAGGATAACAATAATTATCGTTCGCTCTGTGATATACCGCATTGAAATCCATAAATAAAATACCTCCGTTACCCGAATGTTGCAGTACCCCTCTGCACCATAAGCTTCTCTGCCGGCATATATCCGTCCGCCTTACAGAAAACGTTTTCCCCATGTTCTTGTTGTAATGTTACTACTTTCTTACAGAAAATGCAAGCATAAACTCCCGACCTGATAAAATATAAATGCCGCAAGCCAAGCCACGCCGCACTGCATGCATACGATACCAAGCATCTTCCACGCAGAGTTCATCTCCCGCCTGATTGTTGCAACTGCTGCCACACAGGGCGTATACAGCAACGTAAAAACAAGATAGCTGCCTGCTGCAAGCGGCGTAAATATCGTACCCAGTGTATCGCCGAGACTCGTCATGGCAGTGCCCGTCAGCACACTCAGCGTACTGACTACCGCTTCCTTGGCACTGAATCCGCTGATCAGAGCCGTCGCTGCACGCCAGTCATTGAACCCCAGCGGTGTAAATAGCGGGGCAATCAGTTTACCGATCATAGCCAGCAGGCTTTCTCCGGAATCCGTCACCACATTCAGTCTTGTATCAAAAGACTGCAGGAACCAGATGAGCAGCGTTGCTACAAATATAATCGTAAAGGCACGCTGGATAAAATCTTTCGCCTTATCCCACATGAGAAGCGCCACGCTTTTGGCAGACGGGAATCTGTAATTTGGCAGTTCCATTACAAACGGCATCGGCTTACCTCGAAACATCGTCGTTTTCAAGACCATCGCACAGATAATTCCCACCAGAATGCCGAGCGCGTAAAGTCCCATCATGACAAGCGCCTGATATTTCTTAAAAAATGCCGCCGCAAACAACGCATAGATCGGTATTTTCGCTGAACAGCTTATGAAAGGAACCAGCATAATGGTCATCCGTTTATCCCGCTCAGAGGACAATGTTCTAGTAGACATGACCGCCGGTACGCTGCACCCGAACCCGATCAACATAGACACGAAGCTCTTACCTGACAATCCGATCTTACGTAAAGGTCTGTCCATCACAAAGGCTATTCTGGCCATATATCCGGAATCCTCCAGAATGGAAAGAAAGAAAAATAATACCACGATAATTGGCAGGAAGCTAAGCACGCTCCCCACACCCGCAAAAATACCATCTATCACCAAGCTCTCTACCACCGGGTTTATACCATACTCCTCCAGCGCATTCTGTGTCACCCGTGCCAACGCGTCAATGCCCATGCTCATCAAATCGCTCAGGAAAGTGCCGGCAATACCGAAGGTCATCCAGAATACCAGCAACATAATCAACAGAAAAGACGGGATCGCCAGATACTTATTCGTCAGCACGCTGTCAATCCGCACGCTTCTCCTATGCTCCCTGCTCTCCTTACACTTGATGACCGCCTGTGCGCAGACTCTCTCGATAAATTCATACCTCATATCCGCAAGCGCTGCGTTACGATCCATATCGCTGTCCCGCTCCATCTCCACGATGCTGTGCTCCATCAGATCCAGCTCATTCTCCGACAGATTCAGACTTTCTATAATATCCTTATCTCCCTCCACGATCTTCGTTGCCGCAAATCTAGGAGAGATTCCGATGCGTTCCGCATGGTCTTCCACCTGATGGCTTACCGCATGGATACATCTATGTACGGCTCCCTTCTCACAAAAATCCGTCACCTTCGGAAAAATACGCCGCTCTGATACTTCCTTCACCGCGCGGATCAAATCCTCAATTCCCTCATTCTTAACCGCACTGATCGCCACCACGGGAATGCCCAGTACCTCTTCCATCTTCCCGATATCAATGGTTCCTCCGTTGCTGCGTACCTCATCCATCATGTTAAGCGCGAGCACCATAGGAATATGCATTTCCAGAAGCTGTAGTGTCAAATACAGATTTCGCTCAATGTTCGTAGCATCTACGATGTTAATGATCCCGTCCGGTTTCTCCTGTAGAATAAACCGTCTGGTTACCAGCTCCTCGTTCGTATAGGGACGGATCGAATAGATTCCCGGCAGATCCACCACCGCATCGCCCTTATCGCCGCGTATCTCTCCCATCTTAGAATCCACCGTCACACCCGGAAAATTTCCTACGTGCTGGTTAGAGCCCGTCAACTGATTAAACAGCGTCGTCTTTCCGCAATTCTGATTTCCTACTAAAGCATATATCATCGTTTTGTCCTTCTTCCGTTATGCCTGTCGTATCTCTGCATGCCTCAGGTTTAAATCACTTCAATTTTCCCCGCATCCTCTTTGCGGATCGTCAGTTCATATCCCCGAAGCTGAATCTCTATCGGATCACCCATAGGGGCCACCTTCTGTATCTTTACAAGGGTTTTCGGAATCAGTCCCATATCAAGCAGTCTGCATCGCAGCTCACCCTCTCCTCCCACCTTTGTAATTTTCACTTCTTTTCCTATTGCTACCTGATCCAGCGTCATTGTTTCTTTTCTCCTGTCTTACGCATTACCGGATTTTTGTTAATCGAAGCATCCGCATACGGCACCATTTCGATCTATGAGAACACATTACAAAATGCTCTGTATGTCCTGCCCATCCCTTCCGCAAAATCCATATATATCACACCTAGTTCCCGCTTACTTTTCTCATTGGAACATAACTCCGTCTCTTCCGCCGTCGCGGGATACGGAAGCGGAACCTGTCCGCTCGCGGCCTCATCTACCGTCATCGGAATTTCCTGCAAATTCTCTGTTACTTCCGGTTCCGCCGCCTTCTTAAGCGCCTCAAAAAAGCTCTCATAGGTCACAATCTCATCCTGACAGAGATTGTATGCCTGTCCATACGCTCTTTCGTTGCCAAGCGCTCTCAGAATCGCCTGGGCAGCATCTTTCACATAGACGAATTGAAACCTCCCCTCGGCATCCGTAAAATGAGGCAATACATGATTCGCTAACATCATCTGAATATAGGCAGACTCCCTCGGTACATAATTATAAGGACCATA
>CAMWXF010000140.1 GCA_947178115.1 uncultured Lachnospiraceae bacterium | reverse complement strand
GCTGTATTGGTGAACTGTTGCTTGACGCTTTGTTGTTTGGAGTAGTAGTATTAAAAAAGCGGGCAGAGTCATATCTGAGTCCGGCTGTATATTAAGAACAACATAGTATAGATGTATTGTAAACGGAGCGTATAGGGATATCATATGGAAGACGGGCATGGCTTTGAGCCATATAAGATTATAGAATATGGGGGCACGGGGGAAATCGAGGAGAAAAAATCTCGTTTTATCGCACATGTTGCGGCGGTGAGTACCGAGGAGGAAGCGCTGGCTTTTATCGAAGGAAAGAAAAAGCAGTTCTGGGATGCGCGGCATAACTGTTATGCTTATATTCTCGGAGAACAGGCGCAGACAATGCGATTTTCCGATGACGGGGAACCTACGGGAACGGCGGGAAGGCCGATCCTTGAGGTGCTTATGGGTTCGGGAATCCGGAATATTGTGGTGGTGGTGACCAGATATTTCGGCGGTACGCTTCTGGGAACAGGCGGACTTGTGCGGGCCTATACGAAGGCGGCGCAGGCAGGGATCGCGGCAAGCGATGTGCGCGAGATGTGCTACGGGTATGAGATGACCATCGTGACAGATTATAACGGTATCGGTAAGATACAGTATTTGTTAGCGAGGCGGGGCATACCAGTGGGGGAATCCGATTACGCTGAGCAGGTGACTGTGCGGGTGAAGATTCCTTATGAGGATAAAAATGCCGTGATGAATGAGATCACGGAAGCGACAGCAGGTAAGGTTAAGATCACGGTCGGGGAGCCGGCTTATTATAAAAAGGAATGACGATTATGAGTGAAATCAGGGAAGAATTGAAGGAACCGAAAGTTGAAGCGGGACAGGCAGAAGGTGCGGGAAAGGAATCCGATGCGGGCAGAGAGACTGATGCAAGGCAGAAACGGGAGGTCATCGAGAGTTATGAGGACTTCGGCAGGGAGGAGATACTGGAGCTTCTGCACAAGGGGCAGTATACCAGGCTAAGACAGGTCGTTCAGGAATTAAATGATGCGGATATCGCAGATTATATAGAGGAGATGGACGAGGAAGAGATTGTGAAGATATTCCGAATCCTGCCCAAAGATATGGCGGCAAGCGTGTTCTCTTATCTGGAGATCGAACTGCAGCAGTCTGTCATTACGTCCCTTTCCGATAAAGATGCGGGTCACATCATCGATAACATGATGTCCGATGATGCGAAGGAATTGATGGAGGAGATGCCTGCCAATGTGGTGAAAAGGCTGATTGCCAACACCAGTGCCGACACCCGCAAAGCAATTAATCACCTGATGCGCTATCCGGAGGATTCCGCCGGAAGCATCATGACCGTGGAGTATGTGGACTTAAAGGAAAATCATACCGTGCGTGAAGCCATCGAGCGGATTCGCAAGGTCGGGCTGGACAGTGAGACGATCAATATCTGCTATGTGCTGGATAGCCAGAGGACGCTGGTGGGCACCGTAGCGCTCAGGTATCTGCTGCTCAGTGATGCGGATGCGGTGATCGGGGATATGATGCATCGGAATGTGATATCCCTGCATACCCTGATGGATCAGGAAGAAGTTGCCAGAATGTTCAAGAAATACGAATTTACGGCAATGCCCGTGGTAGATAATGAGGACAGACTGGTGGGTATCATCACCGTGGATGACGTTGTGGATATTCTGGAGGAGGAGACCACAGAGGATATCGAGAAGATGGCGGCTGTGATGCCATCCGACAAGCCATATTTGAAGACTACGGTATTCGATGCCTATAAGAAAAGGATTCCGTGGCTGCTATTGTTGATGATTTCAGCCACTTTTACGGGCAGTATCATCACTTCTTTTGAGAATGCCCTCAGCAGATATGTTGTCTTGACTGCATTTATACCGATGCTGATGGATACCGGCGGTAATGCGGGCGGACAGGCCAGCGCCATCATCATCCGCGGACTGTCGCTTGATGAGATTGAATTCGGCGACTGGTTTACGGTGGTGTGGAAAGAGATCCGGACAGCAGCGCTGTGCGGCCTGACACTGGCGCTCTGTAACTTTGCAAGATTGCTTTTGTTTGATAAAGTAACCGTTGCGGTGGCATTCGTCGTCTGCTTCACGCTTCTGGTGGCGGTTATTGTGGCGAAGATAGTTGGTTCTACGCTGCCTATGCTGGCCAAGAGAATCGGAATGGACCCGGCAGTTATGGCGAGCCCGTTCATCACAACGATCGTGGATGCTATTTCACTGCTGATCTATTTCAGAGTGGCTACGATTGTGCTCGGATTATAGGAGATTAGATTTTATGGCTGATTTCTTTACGGATTTACTGGACGGATTTTTGAATCCGTCCTTTTTAGAGAAGGTACGTGATAAATTTCATTACGAAGAAACGCGGAGCAGTGAGCTTCAGGCGGTGGCAGAGCAGATGCTTCCTCTGATCCGCGAAGAGGCGTTCTGGGAGAGTAATATATCTTCTCTGCAAAAATCATCAGGAACGGAATATGAGGATGTCGTTATGTCTCTCGGAGCCGGAATAGATTCTCTGCAGGATCATTACAGCAGTCAGGGGATGCTGTCCAGAAGTTATATGCTGGAGGTGCTGGCAAGTGAGCTTCTGCTGCAGGGATACGGCGCATACAACCGCTACGTCGAAAGGAATACCGACCGACATGTGGCAAGGTATCATTTCCTCGGCAGTGAGGATTCCTTTCCGCTTTCGATGCTTCCCCGCCTGTTAGATATAACGGACGGCCGGATCACCTGTAATGAGGCCTTCTGCATGTTACCTAAAAAGAGCGTGGCATTTGTGGCGGAGCTGACGCAGGATGAGAAAGTACGCTGTGAGGGAGTCTGTGTCGGATGTAACCGGGGACAGTGCCCGAACAGAGTTGCCGGAAAGCATCCCGATCAGGGCATAATAGCGCGCATGGCGGATCTGCCTTTGACCTATGGGTACGGCCGGATTTTCGGGAAAATATAAGAGTGATTTGTGTTATGGTTCAGCGGCTATCTATGGCAATCCCGAGAAAGGAGTAAAATAAGTATGGAAAATTCATATCGCTTCTTTGAAAACAGAGAATGCCAATATTTCCCCTGCCATAAAGGCTTGGAGGACTTTAACTGCCTGTTTTGCTACTGTCCGCTGTATCTGATAGAAAAATGCGCCGGAAATCCCCACTACATACAAAGAGATGGGAGAAAAATCAAAGACTGCACAAACTGCACTTTCCCCCATCGCCCTGAAAATTATGACGCAATGATTCAATTCTTAAAAGCAAGAGATAACTAACTGTTTATGCGAGGTCTATTTCTTACTCGCCGCAGAAATAGCCGCCCTCTTTCTAAGCGTCGGATCCAAAATCTTCTTCCGGATTCTGATCGTCTTAGGAGTCACCTCCAACAGCTCATCCGTATCAATAAACTCCAAAGCCTGCTCCAGACTCAAAACCTTCGGCGGTGTGAGTCGCAGCGCCTCGTCCGCGCTGGAGGAACGGGTGTTGGTGAGCTGCTTCTTCTTGCAGACATTCAGTTCGATGTCCTCGCCCCGTCCGTTCTGCCCTACGACCATACCGGAATATACCTTAGTGCCCGGACCAATGAAGAGCGTGCCACGCTCCTGTGCGTTGAAGAGACCGTAAGTGATCGCTTCACCTGCCTCGAAAGCAATGAGAGATCCCTGTTTGCGGTACTGGATATCTCCCTTGTAGGGGCCATAGCCGTCGAAAATGCTGTTCATAATGCCGTTACCCTTGGTGTCCGTCATGAACTCACCGCGATAGCCGATCAGGCCGCGGGAAGGAATGGAGAACTCCAACCGGCTGTATCCGCCGGAGGCAAGTCCCATGTTCAGCAGTTCACCTTTGCGCTGGCTTAACTTTTCAATGACAGTTCCGGAGAATTCCTCCGGCACATCTATATAACACAGTTCCATAGGCTCCAGTTTCCTGCCGTTTTCATCTGTCTTATATAATACTTCCGCCTTGCTGACCGCAAATTCATACCCTTCACGGCGCATGTTTTCGATCAGAACGGACAGATGCAGTTCACCTCGTCCGGAGACCTTGAAGGCTTCCGTAGTCTCTGTTTCTTCCACCCGGAGGGAAACATCGGTATTTAACTCCCTGAACAGTCTGTCGCGCAGATGGCGGCTGGTCACATACTTGCCTTCCTGTCCGGCAAGAGGAGAGTCGTTGACGATAAAATGCATAGCGATGGTCGGCTCGGAAATCTTCTGGAACGGAATCGGCTGCGGATTATCGGGAGAACAGAGGGTGTCTCCGATATGGATATCCGAGATGCCGGAGATCGCCACGATGGAGCCGATTCCGGCTTCCTCGACGTCTACTTTATTTAAGCCGTCATATTCATATAATTTGCTGATTTTGACTTTGCGCATCTTATCAGGGTCGTGGTGATTGACAATGACCACTTCCTGATTGACTTTGACGGAACCGTTGTCCACTTTGCCTACCCCGATACGTCCCACGTACTCGTTGTAGTCGATTGTGCTGATCAGCACCTGTGTGCCGGCCTCGGGATCGCCCGTGGGTGCCGGGATATGCTTAAGGATCGTGTCGAAAAGGGGAGTCATGTCGCCGCCCTTCACGGTGAGCTGTGTGCTGGCGGTTCCCGCCTTGGCGGAAGCGTAGACGAAGGGACAGTCTAACTGTTCGTCATTGGCATCCAGATCCATGAAGAGTTCCAGTACTTCATCTACCACCTGGACGGGTCTTGCTTCCGGACGGTCGCATTTATTAATACATACGATTACGGATAAGTCCAGTTCCAGCGCTTTCTTCAGAACGAATTTCGTCTGGGGCATGGGACCTTCGAAAGCGTCCACGACGAGGATGACACCGTTCACCATTTTGAGCACACGCTCCACCTCGCCGCCGAAGTCGGCGTGTCCGGGAGTGTCGATGATGTTGATCTTTACACCCTTATACATAACGGCCGTGTTCTTGGACAGGATCGTGATACCGCGCTCTTTCTCGATATCATTAGAGTCCATGACACGCTCCGCAACTTCCTGATTTTCCCTGAAAACACCGCTCTGTTTTAACAGCTCGTCTACCAGCGTCGTCTTGCCGTGGTCAACGTGAGCGATGATTGCTATATTTCTTACATCTTCTCTTGTCTGGTTCATGGTTGATCTTGCCTTTCTTATTTTATGAACAAAAAACTCACTTTTACAAAACCTATTAATTATATCACCACAAGTCTGATCTTGCAAGCACTGCCGGGTTGTTTCAGGACGCGGCTGTTATAGTTGTTTGTGGGGGATATCTATCCTGAGATGTGTTTTTAGCCGCATAAAATCCGTAAACCTTTGTTTTTTCGACGGTGACTGCATAATTCCGCGACCCTTAACGGTTCTATTTAGGCCGGTTTTCTTATATATTGATAGTACAATACAAAAAGGAATTTCTATGAGCAATTCCACAGTGTAGAAGGGAGAAAAACATGACAGATAAGGTTATTGAAAACAACCAGGTGGCAATTATGGGGGAGATCGTAAGTGATTTTACCTTCAGTCACGAGATTTTCGGAGAGGGATTCTATATGGTAGATATCAGTGTGGACCGCCTCAGCGACTCCACAGATATCATTCCGGTTATGGTTTCGGAGAGACTCCTTGACGTAGGCGAGGACTACAAGGGGATGAAGATCTGTATCACAGGGCAGTTCCGCTCCTACAACAG
>CAMWXF010000139.1 GCA_947178115.1 uncultured Lachnospiraceae bacterium | reverse complement strand
CGTGCATGCCAAGCTGGGCATGGGACATATTTTCAGGTGGAGCCTCGGCTTTTCTCATCCTAATATTCTGCATATTACTTATCTGGCGCTATGCGCATTTATCATCTATGAATTGGGAGAGAATTACAGGTTTAAACATTTTATATTTATGATGGCGGGCAATGTGGTGGTGTTTCTTTACTCGATCAGTTACACGGGGTTCGGAATCGTGGCGGTGCTGTTAGCAGGATGTATATATGTGCGGTTTCGACCGAAATTCTGCATTGTAGAGAAGGCTCTTGCGAATCTGGTACTGCCGGTTTGTCTGGTGCTGTCGTTTGTGGCTCCGTTTTACCTGTATGACCGCAAATGGGCATACTATGTCCAGAAATTGAACTTCATGCTAAATACCAGAATCTGGCTGGCAGAGCAGTTCCTCAGATCGGAGTACAGGAGTCTGTTCGGGGCGGATATTTCCAAAATCGTGAAATCCTCCATGACAATGGACAACTCCTATGTGTGGGGCTATATCAATTACGGGCTGGTCGCTTTCGCGATCATTATGATCGGTTATTTCGGTCTGTTATTTTATACTACGCATAAGCAGCGGACGAGAGAGCTGGTGATCCTGATCTGTTTCCTGGGGGCAGGCTGGACCGAGCCGCTGTTGTTTAACACTTCTTTTAAGAACGTTACGCTGATCTTTCTGGGAAGTTTTCTTTTTCTGCAGAAGGAAGGGGCGCAGGAATACTGTCTGCTGTCGCAGATGGATCGGAGAGTTGCAGTTCCGTTAGCAGGGCTGCCGGATCAATTGTGGAATAGGGTGCGTGACATTTGGATCCGGAATCGTGGCAAGGTCATCGGTGTGACGGCGGCAGGTGCGGCGGTGGGACTTATGTTGTGCGCGATCCTGTATACGCCGCCGGCAGGTTATGTGGTGCCGCGCTTCTATACGGACGGCCTCGAGGAAACTTCCGTATATGTGGAAAGCATGGAAGATCCCGACTATACGGGATGGAAGATCATGAATTATGCAGACAAAGACACGCCTATGCAGTTGGTGCAGGGACAGGCGGTGCGGTTGGAGACGTGCAGATATTATGTGGGAAGCGCATTGATCGGAGGATTCCTGGGAATGGCGGCAGCCACGGCATATTGCGGGAATAAGCTTCGGAACGGAGGAAGACGTGAGCAAAGATAATCTGGAATACTGTACCATATTAAAAACGAATATTAACGTCACCGATATGGATAAAACGATCGAATATATCACAGGAAATCTTGAGGCATTGCGGGGCGATTATATCTGTGTCTCTAACGTGCATACGACGGTGATGGCATTTCGGGACGAGGAGTACCGCAAGGTACAGAACAGCGGCGCCATGGCGCTGCCCGACGGTCAGCCGCTGTCGATTGTCAGCCGCCGCCGGGGCTATGTGCAGGCTAAGCGTGTGCCAGGACCGGATCTGATGCCTGCTATCTTAAATCTGTCTCAGGAAAAGGGATATACCCATTATTTCTACGGCAGTACGGAGAACACGCTGGAACAGCTTAAGAAGGCCGTCTTGAGCAAGTATCCGAAAGTAAAGATCGTAGGTATGTATGCACCTCCTTTTCGGGCACTTACCGAGGAGGAGGACGAGGAGATTACCCGCAGGATCAATGACAGTGGCGCGGATTTCATCTGGGTTGCGCTCGGAGCGCCCAAGCAGGAAAGATGGATGTATGAACACAAAGGCAGGGTCGGCGGCCTTATGATCGGCGTGGGAGCCGCTTTTGACTTTATTGCGGGCACTGTGAAACGTGCGCCGATGTGGATGCAGAAGCTCTGTCTGGAATGGGTTTTTCGTATTATGCAGGATCCGAAGCGGATGATTCCGCGCTATCTGAATACGAACTTTGCGTTTCTTTATTACGTCCATAAGGAAAGTAAAGAGCAGCGTGGAAAGCGCGGGAAGAAGCTTCGCATCGCCATGATCGGACATAAGCGGATACCGTCCAGAGAGGGCGGCGTCGAGATTGTGGTGGAGGAGCTTGCCGTACGTATGGCGGCGCTGGGACATCGTGTGGATGCTTACAACCGCTATGGGCACCATGTGTCCGGTAAGAAGTATGATCAGGAATACGGATGGAAGGGCAGGAAGTTTTATAAAGGTGTCAGAGTGTATATTATTCCGACATTCAGAAGCAGCAGCCTGAATGCCATTGTCTACAGCTTCTTTGCCACGATCAGGGCTTTATTTGGCAGATATGATGTTCTGCACTATCATGCGGAGGGACCCTGCGCCATGTTGTGGCTGCCGAAGCTTTTTCACAGGCGGATCGTGGTGACTGTCCACGGACTGGACTGGCAGAGGGCGAAGTGGGGTAATCTCGCCTCCTATGTGATTAAATTCGGCGAGAAGATGGCGGCGAAATACGCCGATGAGGTGATCGTGCTGTCCGAGAATGTACAGAAATATTTTGCAGATACTTATCACAGAAAAGTTACCTATATTCCCAACGGAATCAGCAGGCCCGCGCTGCGTGAGGCGCAGATGATCACGGAGAAATACGGGCTTAAGAAAGACGGCTATCTGCTATCGTTAGGGCGGATCGTACCGGAGAAAGGGCTTCACTATCTGATCGAGGCTTTTGCGAAGATCGATACGGATATGAAGCTGGTGATTGCCGGCGGCAACAGCCATGCAGTGGAATATATGGAACGAATCCATCGGATGGCGGCACAGGATGACCGCATTATCATGACTGATTTTGTGCAGGGACAGATGTTGGAAGAACTGTATTCCAACGCCTATGCTTTTGTGCTGCCCAGTGATGTGGAAGGCATGGCGCTTACGTTGTTAGAGGCGATGAGTTTCGGCAACTGCTGTCTTGTCAGCGATATATGTGAAAATACGGAAGTGGTGGAGGATAAGGCACTCGTGTTCCGTAAGGGAGATACGAAGGATCTGCGTCAGAAGCTCCAATACATGCTGGCGCATCCGGAAGTCGTACATGAGTACGGCGCGCAGAGTGCGGATTTCATCTGCGGTAAGTATAATTGGGACGAGGTTGTGAGTGAGACGATCAGGCTGTACCGCGCAGATTTGAGCGGACGAAGATTAAGATAGAAGTGGAGAGAAAATGCGTAAAAGATATTATCTGGTATTCATGCTGATCGTGTTGACCGCATTAGGATGCGTCTGTATGGAACGGACGAAACGCAGGAGTGTTATACTGGAGGCGGGTGACGGGGAACCGTATATCAACGTGAATACGCAGCACAGTGTAAACAGTGTCAGCATGTGGCGGGATGAGGAGGACGGGAGAGCATATTTCTTCCTGCCGTCCTGTGTCGGACATCATATGGTCAGGCTTGCAGATCCCGGAGATAATAATGTAAGAATAGACGGGGAACTGTTTGAAGAAGGCGATGTGTTCCAATGGGAAGAGGATCGGGAATATGAGCTTCAGATTACGGACAGTGCATACGAAGTCCGTACTTATGCGGTTACTTTTATGAAATCTGCAAATATTCCGGCGGTTTTCATTCATACGGAAAGCGGCAGTATGGAATATTTGAATGCTGATAAAGCGAATGAGGAAAAGGGCGATATCTGTATTCTGCGGGAAGACGGCAATACAGAGTATCAGGGTGGATTGGATCGGATTTCCGGAAGAGGTAATTCCACATGGGAGTATGAAAAGAAGCCTTATGCTCTCAAACTATCGGAGAAATACCCGCTGTGCGGGCTGGATAAGAGCGACAGGTGGCGGCTTCTTGCATTATGGCGGGAAGGCAGCAAGATAGATAATAAAATTGCCATGGATCTGGCGGAGCAAATGGGACTTGCGTACAGCACGCAGGGGACATGGGTGGATTTATACCTGAACGGAGAATATGCAGGCTGTTATCTTCTGGCGGAATCCGTATCCGTGGGAGAAGGACGGGTGGATATCCATGAGCTGGAGAAAGATAACAGGAAGTACAATGCGGACATCGACAGCGTCCCGACATGGCGGGATGATAACGGTAAAGGGTATCGGTTAGAGAACGGAAGCGATATTACGGGAGGTTATCTGATTGAGAAGGATCATCCGAAGCATTATGCCGAGGAGGCTGGCGGTTTTGTAACTTCTGCGGGAAATCAGTTTACGATCAATGCGCCGCAGCATGCTTCCGAAGAGCAGGTGAGGTACATACGCGATTGTGTAAATAATATTGAGCAGTTGGTGCAGAACGGACAGGCTGAAATATGGGAGTATCTTGATCTGGACAGCTTCGCCAAGCGGTTTGTACTGGATGAGGTTGCGCTCGATACAGACGTGGGACTTACCAGTATGTTCTTTTATAAAGAACAGGGTGACGAAAAGTTATACTCCGGTCCTTCGTGGGATTATGATAATGCGTTCGGCGAGCGCAACTCCGAAGGTGAAGCAGGTTACGATTATGATGCAACAATCGTGGATCTGACGGAAAATGCGCCGAATGTGCTGAACTGGTACGCGAGGTTATATGATGACCCGCAGATGCAGCAGCGAGTGATACAAGTCTATACGGAGCTTTTGCCATACTTAGAGGAATTGTTGGATACCGGGATTGACGAGTATGTACAGATGATAGAAGCATCACTTAAGATGGATCGCGTTCTGTGGGCGGATAAAAATATCAAGGGTGACTCTTCAGGGAAATATCCGGATTATGCAGACAATATAAAGTATACCAAGTATTTTATTGCGAAGCGTCTTAATCGGCTGTGTGAGCGCTGGAACGTGGCGCACGAAGAATTTGCGGTGCCCTCAAGCGGCGAGATGCACACGGTTACTTTTGCCAATTATGAGGGCGTTGTAGGTACGATGGAGATCATGGACGGTGCAGAACTGGAAAACCCATTGGAGTATGACGCTTCCGTTTATCAGGGATGGACGGACGAGTATACAGGGGAGAAATACAGGAAACAGATCCCGATCTATTCCGATACAGTGTTCTATAATGCAAGATGGTAAATAATGTACAGAAAGATTCTCATTAAACGGAGCCGGACATGAAAATATTAATGGTAAACAAATTCCTCCACCCCAACGGCGGATCGGAGACATATATATTTAAGCTGGGAGAACAACTGCAAAAGACAGGGCATGAGGTACAGTTCTTCGGCATGGAGCATGAGGGACGGATCGTGGGAAACCATGCCGGAATCTACACGTCGGATATGGATTTCCACAGTGGCGGCTTAAAGAAGCTGCTTTATCCGCTGCGCATTATTTACTCTGCGGAGGCTAAGAAGAAGATGCGTAGCGTGCTGGAGGATTTCAGACCGGATGTGGTGCATTTGAATAATATCAATTTTCAGTTGACTCCTTCGGTTATTTATGCTGTCCGTGCTTATGAGAAGAAGTATGGCAGACCTGTGAGGATCGTGTACACGGCGCACGATTATCAATGGGTATGCCCGAATCATATGATGCGGGTTCCGTCTACCGGTGAGATCTGCTTTGCCTGTCGCGGCGGTGATTTCATGCAGTGCAGCAAGAGACGTTGTATCCATGATTCCGGGATGAAGAGTCTGCTCGGCACTATTGAGGCGAAATATTATGCGAAGCGAAAGACTTACAGTATGGTGGATGTGATCGTGTGTCCGAGCGAATTTATGAAGAAGCAGCTTGACACGGACCCACTGCTCGCGGATAAGACAGTTATGATGCATAATTTTATTGAGAGAGTCAGCGGAAAGACAGATCATATAGAGAAGCCGGGTGAAGGCTCCGTAAACAGTGTCAGGACAGAAGAAAATGATGTCGGACAGAATG
>CAMWXF010000138.1 GCA_947178115.1 uncultured Lachnospiraceae bacterium | reverse complement strand
TCAACCGATACTTGGTCCTTTAAAAATATCGTTCACATCCTCCAGATGGACATCCGGTTTCTCCTCATCTTCCGTCAGCGTATTCACCAGTTTCTCCATCTCTTCTTTTGACATAACATCACGACTTCTGTCAATAAAGGCTTCTTTCTCCGCTTCCGTCATATCTACAAACCGATCCATTGCAGCCTTATTTGTCGTGATCGCCATTCCCAGGCTCAACGGTATATTATTATAATCCATTTCTGTCTCCCATCCTTCCTGTACATACTCATATTGATGTTTCCTTTAAAGTATGCACCGGGTCTTGGGAAAATATACTTTGTCATTATGCTAAAACGGCAATTCCTTTCAATCGGATATCTTCACAGGATGCGCCGACCAGAATCTCATAGTCTCCGGCATCCGCAATAAATTCATGCAAGTGTTCATCGAAATACGCAAAGTCTTCCTGTCGCAGCGTCAGGCTTACTTTTCTGGATTTACCCGGTGCCAGCTCAACTTTCGTATACGCCTTAAGCTCTTTATCCGGCCTGTCCACTTTCGGCGCAATCGGTGCAATATAAATCTGTGCGATCTCCGATCCGATTCTCCTGCCCGTATTCTTGACCGTAAAGTTAATCTTCACATTCTTTCCTTTTTCCGCTTTCAGCGTCAATCCGCTGTAAGTAAACTCCGTATAGGAAAGTCCGTGCCCGAAACAGAATGCCGGCGTAATATGTTCTCTGTCAAAGTGGCGATATCCGAGGTACAATCCTTCCTCCAATGTAATTTTGCCCCACACGCCGGACTGCCCGTTCTTCGATGTGGCACAATCCTCATATTTTTTCGGAAATGTCTCCGCCAGCTTACCGGACGGATTGATGTCTCCGAAAATGATTTCGGCAAAGGCATTGCCCGTCTCCATTCCCGCATAATAGCTCCACAGAATTGCCGATGCCTTATTCCGCCACGGCATTTCCACGGGTGAGCCGCCAATGAAGGTGACGATCATGTCCTTGCGCACATCAAGCAACGCTTCAATCAGTGCATCCTGCTCATAGGGCAATTTCATATCAATTCGGTCAATACCTTCACTGTCGATATCATGATTCAGACCGCCCACGAAGATAACGGCATCTGCATCCTTAGCTGCTTCAATGGCCTGCGCAAAGAGCACTTTATTTTTTTCATGCACTTCCGCCTTTTCTTTCTCCAACTGTGCCAGACGCTCTTCCTCCCGCTTACGGAACATCTCACTCATATGTTCTTCATCCCAAACTAATTTACCCATATCCATATCTTTCAAATCATCCAGACTGTCCTCCTGCCAGTTATGGTCAAAAGCCTTCGGCTTATCCGGCACATGGTATCCCTTATAGTATTCTACCTGTGTATTACCGCCCAGATACATCTTTAAGCCCATCAGCGGACAAATCTCATAGAGTGCCTTGATCTCCGCACTTCCGCCGCCATCGGAATGGATTTTTGCCGCATTCTGTCCGATCACCACTAGCTTCTTTATCTTCGAAGCATTAAGCGGCAGCATCCCTTTCTCATTCTTTAATAGAATCATAGATTCTTCTGCCGTACGCAGGATCATCTCTCTGTGCTCCGGCGTATTATAAGAGCCTGCCTTACGGTCATTTTTCTCTTTGCCTATCATTTTAAGCCGATACATCATCCTCAGAATGTTGCGCACCTTGGCATTGACGGTCGCCTCGGAAATCTCGCCTTTCATAATTGCTTCCTTCAGGGGATTGGCCAGCTTGTACTCATCGAAATTCGAAAATATTGACATCTCCATATCCATGGAGCATTCCGCCGCCTCTTTTGTCTTATGTACGGCACCCCAATCGCTGATTACTGTTCCGTCAAAGCCCCACTCACCACGTAACACCAGGTCCAACAAATTCTTGTTCTCGCAACAATGATCTCCGTTAATCTTATTGTAAGCGCCCATGACAGAATAGGCCTTTCCATCCTGCACTGCCGCCTTAAACGCCGGAAAATAAATCTCGTATAATGTCCTGTCATCAATTTCCTCGTCTACCATGAAGCGGTTCGTTTCCTGCACATTCGCGGCAAAATGCTTTACACATGCCGCAACGTCATTCTCCTGCACCCCTTTAATAAAAGGCACTGCCAGAGTCGCCGTCAGCTTCGGATCTTCGCTCATATACTCAAAATTTCTTCCGCACAGCGGACTGCGCTTGATGTTAATGCCCGGTGCCAGTATCACATCCTTACCACGCCCTCTCGCCTCTGCACCGAGAACACGTCCCATCTCATAAGCCCGATACGGATTCCATGTAGAAGCAAGCGCACTGTTACTGGGCAGATAAGATACGTCATCGTCATGATTTCCCGCCGGAATCCAACTGTCTCTCATGAATTCCGCTCTGACTCCCATAGGTCCGTCAGAAGTAACAACCCCGGGAATTCCCAGTCTCTCCACCTCACCGGTCCTAAATAGCCCGGTTCCGTGTATCATGGAAATTTTTTCATCCAATGTCAATTTTCCAATTAGTTTTTCAATCTCTTTTTCGATCTTCTTGTTATTTTTCTTCATATCCGTCTTCATGGTCTTATCCCTTTCCGAATTATTATATCTTGAATAGTTACAGTATATCGGGAAATAGAGACGGATACAATCATAATTTTTGAAATAATTTCTTATAAGAAACATTGACAACTACCCTTAAAATGTTGTATGATCTTAATTGTTCATAGAATCGAAGCGTGGCTCAGCTTGGTAGAGCGCTGCGTTCGGGACGCAGAGGTCGTGGGTTCGAATCCCGTCGCTTCGACGATTTAACGGAGACAGGTCAATGTCTCCGTTTTTGTTGGAGGATATTATGGAATCATATGAAGTGTTAAGGGATCTGGCGATTATTCTGTTATTTGCCAAATTTTTCGGTGTTCTTGCAAGAAAATGTAAGGCGCCGCAAGTAGTCGGCCAGATCATCGCCGGACTTATTGTCGGTCCGTGTGTGTTAGGATGGATCAATCAGACTGCATTTATTACACAGATTGCCGAGATCGGCGTTATTATCCTGATGTTCGAGGTAGGACTGGAATCGGACTTAAAAGAATTGATCAAGACAGGCCCCATTGCATTTATGATTGCGTGTGCAGGTGTTTTCGTACCCCTTGTTCTGGGCTCTTTGTTATATATGGGCTTCTATGGCGTTGCGCCTTGGGGAAGTGAGAATTTCTATAAGGCTGTTTTCATCGGCACGATCATGACGGCAACCAGCGTCAGTATCACGGTCGCCGCGCTTCAGGAACTTGGTAAGATCAAGACCAAGGTGGGAACCACTATTGTCAGTGCGGCAATCATTGACGATGTAATCGGTATCATTGTCTTAACATTTGTGATCGGTTTCAAAAATCCTGATTCCAATCCGGGTATGGTAGTTGTAAAGACTGTCGCATTTTTTGCAGTTGCGATAGTAGGCGGATTTGTCGTATATAAAGTATTTGCCACGCTGGATAAGCGATATCCTCATACAAGACGTATTCCTATCGTCAGCCTTGCATTCTGTTTTGCCCTGTCTTATATAGCAGAGAAATACTTCGGCATCGCGGACATTACCGGTGCTTACATAGCGGGTGTCGTCTTGTGCAGCTTAAGTGACAACGAATATATCGAACGTAAAGTTGACGTCAGTTCCTATATGTTCTTCGGTCCGATCTTTTTTACAAGCATCGGTCTGAAGACTTCCTTCGATGCCATGAACGGCAAGCTGTTTGCTTTCTGTATCTGCTTCGTCATCGTGGCGTTAGGTGCGAAAATTATCGGCTGCGGACTTGTCGGCAGAATCTTCAAATTCAATTTTTCGGATTCCATCAAGATCGGTGTGGGAATGATGACCCGTGGCGAAGTTGCGCTGATCGTAGCGCAGAAGGGTCTTGCCGCAGGACTTCTGACGGCGGATTACTTCACGGCAGTTATTCTCTTAATCATCGTATCATCGATTGCAACACCGGTTATATTGAAAATGCTCTATAGCAGAGATGATAAAAAGTCAGGCGCTACCGCCTGACTTTTTTAAAACCTCTATAGTACTTTCTTCATCTCTTCTTCCAGTTCTTCCTTCGATACGGCACCCACTATAGTGGCTGCTGCCTCGCCTTTCACGAAGATTTTCATGGTCGGAATAGACATAACACGGTACATTCTTGCCAGTCCGTCCTCCTCGTCAATATTGCATTTACCTACTTTAATTCTGCCGTCATACTCACTGGCAAGCTGATCTACAATAGGCGCCATCATCTTACACGGTCCGCACCAGTCCGCATAAAAATCTACCAGCACCGGCGTATCGGCCTCCAGTACCTCTTTTTCAAAATTCGCAGTTGTAAACTTGTATTCCATCTTTATCCTCTTTTCTGCGTACAATATTATTTTCTTAGGAGGATTTACGCTTAGTACGCTCAGGCATAAACCTCTCTTGAAATAACATATTTATAGATCGGATTCCCCATGGAAGAAAACCTCTCTTCATATTCTGTCATCACATTACCCTGCATCATCTCTTCATCATGGTGCAGGTCTTCCGTCATCTGATCCAAATGCCAGCCTGCGGGTTCCAGTTCTTCCAATGCAAAGCGGAACAAGTCATGGTTGTCCGTCTTAAATTCGATTACACCGTCTCTTACCAGTATCTCATGATACCGCCGCAAAAATTCACGGGACGGCAGTCTTCTCTTCGCATGCCTGTCCTTCGGCCACGGATCGGAAAAATTCAGGTAGATTCTGTCCACCTCCTCACGCCCGAACACATTTGTGATTTCCTCTGCATCCATACGTATAAAATAAATGTTTGATAACGGTTCCGCTTCCATCTTCTGGACACCGCGAAGCAGAACACTGGAATATTTCTCGATTCCCACGTAATTGATTGCCGGATTCATTTTTGCCAGATCCATGATAAATCTTCCTTTTCCCATACCGATCTCTATACGGATAGGATGATCATTACCGAAGATTTCATTCCATTTTCCCTTGTAATTCTGCGGTTCATGTATCACGTAATCGCTGGCAGCAATCATTTCCCTGCAGCCGGTTATGTTTCGTAGTCTCATTGTATGACTGATCCTTTCGGTGAGTGGTATCTAACTTCATGTCTTATTGTACCATGCTTTTCCTCCTACGGATAGATTGAACGGAAAGAGATTTTGTAATTTTTGTGAAATTACTACAGTTTTATTTCAAAATAGTGTATGATGGTAAATGGACAAAATCATACAGAAATTACCTATAGCATAAAATACGATTTATTAACATAAACTTCCTTATTCTAGAAAGGTTAAACAAGATGTTGTTTTTTCATAAAAAAATGGTTTGTGCCCTGCTTGCATGTTCCGTTTTTGTAGGGGGTTTTCTGGGTAATCCCATCACTGCCCACGCTACATTGGAAGAGCTGGAAGCAGACGCCGAAGCACGTAAATTACTTCCCATCCAATCAAATGATATCGATAACTGGCCGGTAGGTCCTGCAATCAGCGCAGAATCCGCAATTCTAATGGATGCTAATACCGGCGTTATTTTGTACGCCAAAGATATTCACAGAAAGTCCTATCCTGCCAGTACCACAAAACTGTTAACCTGTCTGATGGCTATGGAACAGGGCAATCTCGACGATATGGTTCCCTTTTCTCATGAGGCTGTCTTTAGTGTGCCCGGCGATGGCTCTAACATGGGAATGGATGAAGGAGAATCTATTTCATTGGAAGAATGTCTTTATGGTATTATGGTAGCCTCCGCCAATGAGGTGGCAAATGCCGTTGGAGA
>CAMWXF010000137.1 GCA_947178115.1 uncultured Lachnospiraceae bacterium | reverse complement strand
CTGAAGAAGTTGTGAAATAGTCGCAAGCTGCTCTTCGGGCAATATATCTCCAATCATCGCTCCCTCTGGAAGAGGCTCAAGCATTGTAACAAGCTTTTCAATCCCGGCAATTGCCTCTTTTGCCTCATTATACTTCTCCATGCCCTCCGTGATCTGATCTATTCCTTTTTGCGCCGCCTCGATGGTGGCCTTCGACGTTGCGATCTCCAGCGTAAGATGCATCTTAGCCGCTTCCAGATCTGCCTTTGCCGTCAGGATCTTAGTCTCCGCCGCTGCCAGTTGCGCTGTAGTCTCACTCTTCTTATGGGCAAGTTCCGATTTTCCTTCTTCCAGCTTTGCCTTATTTTCGGCAATCTCATTCTTGCCGTCCTGAAGCTTCTGTTTACTCTCCTCCATTTCCTTGACGTTGTCATTGAGCTCCTGTTCACTGTCCAGCAGATCCTGTTTGCTCTCTTCCAATTCCGCCCGGGCTTCGGCCAGTTGCTCCTGCCCGTCATATATTTCCTGCTTACCGTCGGCAAGCTCCTGTTCGGCATCTTTCATTTCATCATCGATATACGCAAATACCTGCTTATTGATGGCATCGATTTTTTCCTGCCTTATTATAACATTGACGCTCTCCTCAAACAGTCCGGTGGCGCTGGCCGAAGCAACGCCTTCTATACTTTCCAGTTCCGGAATCACCAGATTCTGCGTCATCTCGCTTACCTGTGCATCGGTCATCTCTGTATTGCCGACGGCTGCGATCATGATCGGCAGCATATCTGGATTCAGCTTCATAATAATAGGGCTTCCGACAGAATCATCCCAATAGCTCTCAATCTGATCCAGAGTCTCCCTGATCTCCAAAGAAGCTGCATTCATATCCGTTGACTGCGCGAACTCCAGAATAACCGTAGAATAATTTTCACTGGAAACGGAACTGATCCCTTCAATATTACTTACCGTCGCCATGGAAGCCTCCACCGGCTTCGTCACCACCATCTCTACAGTCTCCGGGCTGGCACCGGGATATGTCGTCATGATAATTACATAAGGAAGACTGATGCTCGGCAATAAATCCGTAGACATTTTCATGAAAGACACGACTCCGAGAACAATCACCAAAATAACCGCAACCAAAACCGTATATGGCTTTTTAACGCTGAATTTCCCCAACATAGTAGACTCTCTCTTTCTGCTTACTGTCATTCTCAAATAAGAAATCACTAAATCTTACCGTCCGACCAGTCGGTCGGGCGCCTTTTCAGTATATTTTGAAAGTTAAGGTCTGTCAATATTTCCGTTAATTTTTATATATATTTTTAACAAATCGAGCTACGCTCTATTGCGTGACTCGCTTCGCAAACTCGTGCATGGACGTAGAAATTTCCTATACATAAAAAGCACGGGCTGCCATATACAATGGCTCACCCGCGCTTATATGCTTGTCATATTATTCTTATAAAATTATTACTGTAGATTCAGCACCGCGTTCTCTTCGCCGCCGCGCAGTATAAACTCGATCGTATTTACGGACACCGACTGCGGCACTTCCACAATGCTGACCAGTTCCACCATACTGCCTGCCGGTACTACCTCATTATATGTCTGCATGTCGTTTAGCAGCATCGTCGCTAAAGCTCCCTTACTGGATTCGCCGTTGACCGACACACGGAACCTCGCTCCGCGTTCAAGCATGTTCAGTGTCTGATCGGAGGAGCTTGTGTTGAAAGCCGTAAACTTTAACACCAGAAGCTGCATTCCCTCTGTTGCATCCATCGAGAAGAAAACGTTGTTCTCGTCTGCATCCGGGGGATAATTCTGCGCCAGCTCATATCCTGTATATTGAATCGTAAAATCCTGAAGACCATAATATTCTTCTATGGTAGCAGGTGTCGCAATTGTCTCCTCATCCTGGCTGACATCCACTACTTCCGTATCGTCTACCGGCACTTCTTCCTGCTCCTGCTCCGGTTCCGGCTGTTCCGCCTCTTCCGGCTCCTCCACATCCTCTACAGTCTCATAATCCGTCGTATCAACCAGACGCCCGCTGTGATATTTGTCGTATTTTAATAATACGCCTACCGCATATTCTGAAATTAAATCGGTCTCCTCCTGTGTCAGATCAGGCATCGTGGAACCACAGCCGGTCAACAGCGCCGCTGCCATAATGCCACACAGTAATTTGCATGCTCTTTTCACGATCTATCCTCCCTGTCAGGGCAGTATTCATAATCCCTGCACATTATTATAACGTAATGTCCGCACAATTGTCCAGTGTAAACCAAAATTCCACGCCATTGTCATAATTGATGACCCCATATTCCTGATTCATCGATTCCATAATCACCTTAACGATGGATAATCCGATACCGCTTCCGCCGTACTCTCGTGTGCGTGCCTTATCCACTTTATAGAACTTTTCCCATACATGCTCCAGACTTTCCTCCGGAATCGGACTGCCGGTATTAAAAACAGATATTCTCACCCGCTTCTCCTCTTCCTTTATCCTGATATCTACGATCTTTTCACCCTGTGCATAATTCATGGCGTTCGTAAAATAATTCATAAAGACTTCTTCTACTCTGAATTCATCGCCCCATACATAGATCGTGCCGTAATCCTCCATACGGACCGATACTCCTTTCTGTCTGATCAGAATCTCGGCCGAAGCCACATAATTTCTGATAAGCGCCGTAATGTCAAACCGCTCCATATTCACGATCTCATTGCCAAATTCCAATTGATTTAACGTGAGCAGACGCTTGACCATCGTATTCATTTTAGCCGCCTCATCGATAATGACACCGCAGTAAAATTCCCGGCTCTCCGCATCGTCATTGATCCCTTCCTGCAGTCCTTCCGCATATCCTTGGATCAGTGCAATCGGCGTCTTCAATTCATGAGATACATTTGACAGAAAGTCTTTGCGCATCTCGTCTATCTGCTCTTTTCTCTCGATATCCTTAAGCAGCTCATTGTTGGCAGTCTTTAATTCGGAGATCGTTTCCTCCAGTGTCTCGGACAGCTCGTTGATATTATTGCCCAGTACAGCGATTTCCGTCTTGTCATTTCCGATATATTTCGCGTTAAAATCCAGATGCTTCATTCTCTCGGAAATATCCGCTAATTCCAAAATAGGCTTCGTTATGCGGTTAGACAGCCACAGAACCAGCAGCGCACTCACGCCGATCGCCCCCACACCCACATACGTCAGAAAATGGTTGGATATGGAAACGCTCTCTCTGATTCCCTCCAATGCACTTCTAAGCATAAAGAGAGAACCACTGTCCAGCATGCCCCACATTTCAATATATTCCGTCTGTGTACGGCCATCCGTGACGATCTGCATTTTATAATTACTCCCTTCCCGCAGAACGTCCTCGGGATCAACACCTATAATAATGTTATGCAGTAAATGCTTGATGACAAACTCCGAATCCGCCATAGACGTTTTAATTGTTTCGGAATCACTGTCCGCCACCAGCACGTTAATATTATATTTGCCGCATATTTTCTGCAGTTCAATATCATAATTGTCTGTTGTGATATCCCCCGCGCTGGATGCCTCATTGATGCTGTTGTAAGCTCTGATCAACGCATTGATTTTATTGTTGATATAGTATTTCTCCAACAGTGTACTATTGAACAAAAGGCACATAAGAATCGTACCCGCCACAAGCGATATCAAAATAATGGCAAAATGTCTCTTTAATGAATATTTCATATTCGTCAGTCTACCTCGAACTTATATCCCATTCCCCAGATCGTTTTAATCAGTTCGCCTTTCGCTCCCATTTTACTGCGCAGCTTTTTCACATGCGTATCAATTGTCCTTGCATCTCCGAAATAATCATAATTCCAGACACTGTTTAGTATCTTCTCTCTAGACAGAGCAATTCCTTTGTTTTCCATAAAATAAGTCAGCAGTTCAAATTCCTTATAACTCAGCTCTATAGGCGCTCCGTCTACAGATACACTGTGCGCCGCCTTATTTACCGTAATGCCGCCTGCTTCCAATACCTCATCGGCACTGATCTGGCTGGTTCTGCGCAGAATTGCCTCCACTCTTGCCACAAGGATCTTCGGACTGAACGGCTTCGAAATATACTCGTCCACCCCCAGCTCAAATCCCAACAATTCGTCCCTCTCATCAGACTTTGCTGTCAGCATGATGATCGGCACTTTCGAATATTCCCGTATCTCCTTGCACACCTGCCAGCCGTCCATCTTGGGCATCATCACATCCAGAATAATCAGTGCAATATCATTTTGGTCAAAAAAGATATCTACTGCCTGCGCTCCATCCTCCGCCTCTACAACCTCATAATTGCTTTTGGTCAGGAAATCTCCCACCAGCTTTCGCATACGACTCTCATCATCCACTACAAGAATTTTCAATCGGTCCATATTTTATCCTCCATGTCGAACAGATTTCCCAAGATATTTAACCATAGTATACGACATAAATATGTAAAATTTGTGATTTTCTAAAATAAGATTTCATTTATTTCCATCCCCGCATCCGAGGCATAGTTCCTGCTGCATATGAAAAAAGCATGACCGCGGTTTCCCTGACCATGCCTTATTGAGCCGATACCCGCACATTCTACACGGTTATCCTTCTATATTACAGATTACTTTAACGGTGCCCGCTGTTAAATTGTTACTGATCTGCTTCCAAGTCTCTCTCCGCTCTGCGTACCGCCTGTTCTCTCTCAGTGAGCTCCTGTTCCCACTCGGAATATTCATTGAGCACGGCCGTCTTGTAATTGAGTATCGTCGGAACATCGCTCCGCAATGATAAAACGATCACAGCCGTAAGTGCCAGTGCCAGTAAAATATTGATTGACACTGAGGTAATAAAGCGTCCCCTGAATTCCGGTTTCTGCCCTCTGGCCGCCATACTGTTTCTGATTGAGCGGTTATACTCCGTCTTGTTACTGAACGTCGCATATAAAGGAATGGGCTTGATCTTCTCCTGCGGCACACCGCATTTGATAAGCTGCGCCTGCATCCTATGCAGATATGACATGCCGACCGGTGTCATAAATACACGGTTCTCAATTGCCCTGTTGTAAACTAACAGCACATTCTGCGGCTTGTGAAAATCGAGATGCTGCTCCAGATTAACGACCTTCTTCTCCTCCATCCTCGCAGTCTCTGCATCGGCAACCGTGCCGAACCGATAGCCGCCTACAACCAATTCTTCTTCCTTCTTATCCATAGTGCTCCCCTGTTACTTTCGGACGTAAGCGCCCTTAGTGCCCTTCTTTTTATTGAGTATATCTTATACTATGAAAAAAAGCAATCCATCAATAGTCCTGGAGTTACGCGAGTCTTAACCAACCCTTTTTCAAGCGTTCTGTTATCCTCATAAACCAATACATAATATAGGGACAGTTGAGCTCACCACTCTTCTGTCCCTATTTTTTACGCCATAACCTCTTCATGCTCTGTCACATATTGCTGCAATACTTCTGTCGCTTCATATACGTCCAAATTAGACGTTTTAATGAAATCGTATAGAGTTTCTACCTCTTTCTGCTTTTGCTCGCTTAATAAAGCTTCCAGCTCTTCTCTTTCGTGCTCTATGCGCGTTTCTAATGCGTCTATGATCTCCTGCTTCTGCTGAATCTTTTCTTCGATAGACTTTCTCTGACCTCTTGCCATATTTTACCTCCAAAATCATGTAATCTATTAGAGTATATGGACAAGCTCCGAAAAATATTCACCTTTTGATCATTTTGACTTTAATAAAGTGGACCAGACGGGAGACGAACCCGTGGCCAAAAGCCCATTCCCTGTCCTTATACTACCATAGTATGTCATTTCG
>CAMWXF010000136.1 GCA_947178115.1 uncultured Lachnospiraceae bacterium | reverse complement strand
ACATCATCTGAATATAGGAGGACTCCCTCGGTGCATAATTGTACGGACCATAGAGGATTGCCGGACGAAGTATCGTGTATGGTATCTGCCTGTCGGTACATATATTTCTGATTTCTTCTTCCAGTGCAACCTTACCTGCAATGTAAGCACCCGCCTCCCCGGAAAATGTTCTGTGTTCCAGCGCATGATCTTCCGACTTGACAATACCGCTGCCACGCTCATAAGCATCTACGGTACTGATCAAAATATATTGACCGAGTTTTCCCGGCAGATTCTCTATCACACTCTTTACATCACCCGCCTCATAAGCACAGAAATCTATCACCGCATCATAATCCTCTTTGCAGGCGGTAAGTGCCGCCGGATCATGTCTGTCCCCTGTAACTTGTTTCACCCCAAATTCTTCCATGGAATATGTTCCCCGATTTAATACGGTAATATGATAGTCGCTGTGTTCACGTACTGCTTCCATGACGAACACTCTGCCGTAGAAATAACTGCCGCCTATTACCAGAATATTCATACCTATCCCTCCACGATTCCGATGTGCGAATCTCAAATCATTGGGGAGAATGCCCGTTTCAGAGACATTCCATCCTAATTTCCTATTGAAAAACACACTACGTTGACGCCTTATTATAGACTCACGCCTCCGCTCATGTCAACCGTTCCTCACTCCTGCGCCCTCTCCGCGCCAGATGAAACTGCATATACTCTTCCTCACATCTGTCGAATATAGCTTCTTCTGTCATTTCGTTCGATATCATGCAATGTATAGCAGTAATATTTTACCACACTATTTCATAATAATCTCTGTTTTTTAGGTAGAAAAAGGGAAAGGCATCTGCTATAATTTAAAATTAAGATAACATAACCATTCGATACAGGAGGACTCATAAATGAAAGTCAAAAATGACAAGGCATTACAATGCATCGGCAGAATGGAACCTGTCGAAGGAAATGAAGACGCACAGCAAATTTATGACAGATTATCCGACGGACGGAACAAATTTAATAAATTGGTGGGCGATGTCTGCTCCTCTGTCATGAAGATCAGCGCCTTAGATCTTGCCATGAATGACAGCACAGATAAGATGTCTCACATCAGCAGCAATGTTCACCACATATCCGAAACCGTAGTAAGCGCCTCTCAATTAACCGAAGAAAGTATGAATGAAGTGGTTAATGCGCATGAAAGCTTTACCGAATCCATCACACAGGTCTCTTCCGCAGCTGGAGAGATCATGGATGATATGGAAGAAAGCAGCCGTGAGATCTCCCGCATCGTCGAGGAATCGCAGGCTACCATTGCGGAATCCGACAAAATAAAGGATGATATGCATCAGCTCCTCGATATCATCAAGGGAATGAACGAGGTAATTAAGGGTATCAACTCTATCTCCGCCCAGACTAATATGCTGGCGCTGAACGCTTCCATTGAAGCTGCAAGGGCCGGAGAAGCCGGGAGAGGATTTGCGGTCGTTGCAGAGCAGATCAGGAGTCTTGCCGATGAAACCAAGCAACTCACGGCTAATATGGACGGTTTCGTGGCAGAGATTGAAACTGCTGCCACAATGTCTTCCGACAGTCTGGACAAATCTGTTGCGGAGCTGGGGGAGATTCGCGAAAACCTGAACAAGGTACTTACCAACAACCAGAAAAATGTCTCAAACATTGTCAGCATAACCGATTCCATCACAAACATAGCCGCAACCAGCGAAGAAATTTTCAGTTCCGTCACCAATGTACAGGATCAAATGGGACGGCTTCGCGAAGAGTGTGCCGCGCTGAATGAACAGTCCGCCGGTCTGGCCGCTATCTCTGATGACCTGACTAAGAACATGAAACCTGTTGCCGAGATCGAACGGGGGCTGGATGAATCCGCTAAGTTGATGGGAAAGATGGTTCAAGATGTATTCTATATGCTGAATAACCGCCAATTTATCACCAACGTGCAAAATGCGATCACAGCGCATCAGAACTGGTTGAACACTCTGGGTAAAATGGTAAAGAGCAGAGAATGTCTCCCACTCCAGACAGACGATACCAAATGTGCTTTCGGACATTTCTATTATGCAATGAATCCGCGTAACCGTATGATCTCTCCCATTTGGACAGGTCTTGCCGAGAAACACCGCCGTTTCCACAGTTACGGCAAAAACGTAATTGCCGCAATTAAGGTTGAGGACTATACGCGGGCTGAGGGTGAATACAAACAGGCGGTCAAACTTTCCGAAGAATTGATAAACGACTTCCGGAAGATCATCTCCAACGCAGAAGCATTGGAGAAAGAAAATCTTCAGGTATTTGCAGAATAAGCTTTAATTCTTAAAACTATGAATCGGCGCGGGGATTCTTCCCCCGCGTCCGATGAAATCGTCACAGGAAAAACTGTTGACGGGCATAATCGGCGCATATCCCAACAGACCGCCGAATTCTACTGTTTCTCCCACTCCTTTACCAATCACCGGAATCAGGCGTACTGCCGTAGTTTTCTGATTGATCATACCGATGGCCATTTCATCTGCAATGATGCCGGAGATGGTAGTTGCCTTCGTATCTCCGGGAATCGCGATCATATCGAGCCCGACAGAACAAACACAGGTCATAGCCTCCAGTTTTTCCAGCGTCAATGCACCTGCCTTTACTGCATTGATCATTCCCTGATCCTCACTGACAGGTATAAACGCCCCACTCAGTCCGCCTACATACGAGGACGCCATCACGCCGCCCTTCTTCACCTGATCATTCAGCAATGCAAGCGCTGCCGTCGTGCCGGGTGCCCCTGCCTGCTCCAGCCCGATCTCACATAGAATATCCGCCACAGAATCCCCGATCGCCGGTGTCGGCGCAAGCGACAAATCTACAATGCCAAAAGGTACATTCAGCCGCTTGGAAGCTTCTTTCGCCACAAGCTGTCCCACACGCGTCACCTTGAATGCGGTCTTTTTAATCGTCTCACACAATACTTCAAAATTCTCGCCGCGTACCTTTTCCAGCGCCGTCTTCACGACACCTGGGCCGCTGACCCCTACGTTAATAATCTTATCCGCCTCTGTCACGCCGTGGAAAGCCCCCGCCATAAAAGGATTATCGTCCGGTGCATTGCAGAAAACTACCAGCTTGGCACAACCCAGGGAGTCCTCTTCTTTCGTCGCCTCAGCGGTCTGTATGATAACCTCGCCCATCAGTTTTACTGCATCCATATCAATTCCCGTCTTAGTAGAACCGACATTGATAGAACTGCACACTCTCTCCGTCGTAGACAGCGCCTTCGGAATGGAACGAATCAGCATCTCATCTGCCGCCGTCATACCTTTCGACACCAGCGCAGAATACCCGCCGATAAAATTAACGCCCACCTCATGAGCCACTTTGTCCAGTGTATGTGCGATCGATACGAAGTCTTCCGGCGATTTACATGCTGCACCACCGATCAACGCGATCGGGGTAACAGAAATCCTTTTATTCACGATAGGGATGCCGTACTCATCGGAGATATACTCTCCCGTCGCCACCAGATCTTTCGCCGCATCATAGATCTTATGATAGATCTTCTCATTGACAAGTTTCAAATCCGCATCAATACAATCCAACAGACTGATACCCATCGTGATTGTCCTGACATCCAGATTCTCTTTCTCTATCATCTCATTTGTTTCCGCCACTTCAAATATATTGATCATATTCACTCCCGTCTGTGCGGTTTACATGCACATTATCATTTATGAAAGTAACCCTTTTTGCATAATACGCAATAAAAATTATATTCTATGCATCTGGTTAAATATTTCCTCTTTCTGACATTTGATGATCACACCGATATTTTCCCCCAGCTGATCCAGTTCTTTCACGATAATTCCGAAATCCTTATCTGTCTGATTCATATCCACGATCATCATCATATTAAAATATCCTTGCACGATGGTCTGGGAAATATCCAGAATATTAATTTTGTTATCTGCCAGATAAGTACATACTCTCGCAATAATTCCCACCGTATCTTTGCCAACGACTGTGATAATTGTTTTTTTCATAATCTCCTCCGCTCCACTGATCTTTTTTCAGCATATCATGTTTTATGTATTTTCAAATGGTAATCATCTGTGATATTTCATTCCGCTTTGCTACATACATAGGGAAATCATTGCCGCTGTATGGCACGTCCGCCATAGTCACCTCCACCCGCACCGACTCATAAGCAAGTTCCGGAAGGTTATTTTCCTGACTTAAGTGTCCCAATACGATCGCCTTCATATCATCGTGCAATACCCTGCTGAGCAGTCTGCCTGCCGCCTCGTTGGATAAATGTCCTCTCTCACCCAGAATGCGCTGTTTCAGATAATACGGATAGGGTCCCACCTGCAGCATGTGGACATCATGGTTCGCCTCCAGATACAGTACATCCAGCCCTTTCAGGCACTCCACCGTATACTCATTATAACATCCCAGATCCGTAATAACCGCTATCTTCTGTCGATCATGACTGATCCTGTATGCCACAGACTCCGCGGCATCATGAGAAGTCCTTATGGGATAGAGCGTTACATCCTTTACTCTGCATTTTTCATCTGCCTTTATGTACCGAAACAGGCTCTCGTCAATTTTCCCAAGAGACCGCGTCTGTTTGATTGCATCGATCGTCCCCTTCGTGCCGTAAACCGGCACTCCGTATTTTCTCGCCAGAACACCCAGTCCGTTAATGTGATCCGCATGTTCATGAGTGATAAATATACCGTCAATATCGCTCATTTTCAATCCCAGTTCCTGTAGTCCCGCTTCCGTCCTTTTGCCGCTGATTCCCACATCCAGCAAAAGGTGCGTCGTATCGGAACCGACGTACACACAGTTTCCGCTGCTGCCGCTGGCTATGCTGCATAATCTCATAGTTATTGTCTTTTCTTTCTGTATAATATATTCTAAACATTATGTAAACCAATATATTTTATCGGTCACATATGTCAGTGCTTCCAATAAATATCGATCACATCTCCGCTGTGGATCGCTTCCAAATACTGCGCATCCCTTCCGTTCAGTCTGGTCACGATGCCACTGCCCTGCGGCTTGGAGAGATCAAACTCAATATACTGGAATACATCTACAAACACATACTCTTTCTTACCGGACATAGAGATCTGAGAACCGTTCACGGTCACATGCACCGTACCATCTGCCGAAGGCTGATTCGCCTCATTTGCCGAAGGCTCTGCGACGTCCGATCCTGTATTGTCTGTGTGCGCCTCCTGATCAAACTCCTCCCGTGACGTTTCCGTATCAGCTTTGTCCGTGTTGTCCTGCTGTGCATTTACCGCTTCCTGCTCTGCTCCGACTGCAGGATTCTGCTCCGTATTCTCCACTGCATCGGCGGCGTGATCAGCCTCTGTGTTCTCCGATACATCGGCAGCGTGATCAGATTTTGTGTTTTCTGCTGCTCCGGCGGCATGATCAGACTCTGTGTTTTCTGCTGCTCCGGCGGCATGATCAGATTCTACGTTTCCTGCTGCTCCGGCAGACAGATCATTCTCTTCCTCTTCTGTCTGCATAGCTGCATGATTGTTCTCCTCAGACGTCACATCATCCTGAACGTCCTCCTGCGGCTCCTGTTCCGCATAGTAGCTGCCATCATCTTCCGGAAGATCTTCAAAAGAGTTCACCATACCATCTTCCGTACTTACTTTCTCTACTGCGCCCGCCTCATATCTGTCACGGTCGGACAACTGCAATTCCTCCAGCGTCCATATAACAGAGAAATTCTCGTACACCTTGGTATCCATATCCGCCAGCTTATTATTGACATAGATATTCATCTCCTGATTGATGATTA